>CAYXMO010000056.1:0-13872 GCA_964465935.1 uncultured Rhizobium sp. | reverse complement strand
CCGTGGCAGAGCAAGCCCTCATCGCCCTTCGGGCCGTAACCAAGGTCTACGGCACCGGCGAGGCGCAGGTCGTCGCGCTGGGCGGGATCGACCTCGACATCGCCGACGGCGAGTTCGTCGCGGTGATGGGGCCGTCGGGCTCGGGCAAGTCGACGACCATGAACATCCTGGGCTGCCTCGATACCCCGACCGCCGGGCACTACTATTTTCGCGGCGCCGATGTCGGGGCGATGAGCAAGGACCAGCTGGCGCTGCTGCGCCGGCATTATCTGGGCTTCGTGTTCCAAGGCTTCAACCTGCTCAAGCGCACGACGGCGATCGAGAATCTCGAACTGCCGCTGATCTACCGCCATGTGCCGCGGGCCGAGCGCCATCGCCTGGCATTGGAAACGCTGGCCTCGGTGGGGCTGGGCGACCGCGCCGATCACACCGCTGCGGAATTGTCGGGCGGGCAGCAGCAGCGCGTCGCCATCGCGCGGGCGCTGGTGACCAACCCGTCGGTGATGTTCGCCGACGAGCCGACCGGCAATCTCGACAGCGTCAAGACGCATGAGATCATGCAGCTGCTGCAATCGCTCAACGCCGAGCGCGGGCTGACCATCGTGCTGGTGACGCATGAGGAAGAAGTCGCGGCCTATGCCAAGCGTCAGGTGCGCTTCCGCGACGGGCATATCGAATCCGACACGGGGCGCAAGCCATGATCGCGAACGCCTTCATGCTGGCGCTGCGCGAGATCCGGAACAACCTGCTGCGCGCGGGACTGACGACACTGGGCATCGTGATCGGCGTCGCCGCCGTGATCGCGATGGTGACGCTGGGCAATGGCGCAACGCAGAGCGTGACTTCGACGATCTCGTCGATGGGCCGCAATCTTTTGTTCGTCACGCCGGGCGTGCGCCGCGGGCCGCCGAGCGCCGCGACCAATTTCGACGAGGCCGACGCCGAGGCGATCCAGCGCGACGTGCCCGGCCTCGCCGCGGTGGCGCCGTCGGTGACGCGCTCGACTGTCGCGGTCCTGGGCAATCGCAATCGCATCACGACGCTGACGGGGGCGACCAGTCCGTTCTTCGTGGCGCGCGAATGGACGATGGCGCTGGGCCGCGATTTCTCGCTGTCGGAGATGAAGGCGGGCAAGGCGGTGTGCATCCTGGGCGAAACGGTGCGGGCCGACCTGTTCGGCGACAGCGATCCCGTCGGCCAGAAGATGCGCGTCGACAAAGTGTCGTGCGAGGTCGTCGGCGTGCTCGGCGCCAAGGGCAAGTCGAGTCTCGGCGGCGATCCCGACGATACCGTGATCATGCCGCTGCACGCGGTGCAGCGCCGCTTCGCCGGCAACAACGGCGTCAACATCATCTGGCTGTCGGTCGCCGACGCGGCGCAGATCCCGCAGGTCAAGACGCAGATCGCGACGCTGATGCGTGGCCGCCGCCACATCGCCGAAGGCGCCGCCGACGATTTCTCGGTCAACGACATGCAGGAGATCGCCACCATGGTGACGACGACCACCGGCATCCTGACCGCGTTCCTGTCGGCGGTGGCGGCGGTGAGCCTGCTCGTCGGCGGCATCGGGATCATGAACATCATGCTGGTGTCGGTGACCGAGCGCACGCGCGAGATCGGCATCCGCCTCGCCATCGGGGCGCGGGCGCGCGACGTGCTGATGCAGTTCCTGATCGAGGCGGTGGTGATGTCGGCCTCGGGCGGGATCGTGGGGATCTTGCTCGGGCTGGGCGGCTCGGCGGCGCTGTCGCGCGTGCTCGACCTGCCGTTCATCTTCCAGCCGGGGATCGTGGTGATCGCGGTCCTGTTCGCGGCCGGGGTCGGCGTCGCCTTCGGCTATTTCCCGGCGCGGCGCGCGGCCCGGCTCGATCCGATCGAGGCGCTCAGGCACGAATAGAAAAATCCTCCCCCTGAAAGGGGGAGGTACCGAGCGCAGCGAGGGGGTGGGGGTGGTGTGCCGCTTGCACGACTTCCCCCTCCGGCCCTTCGGGCCACCTCCCCCTTTCAGGGGGAGGATGGTTTTTCAATCGCCGTCGTTGTCGTCGTCGTCGTGATCGTGGTGGTGCGACGGCGGGACCGGCGGCACCGGCGGGATCGCGGGGATGCGCGGCATATGCGGGACCGGCGGCACCGGAGGAACCGGCGGCATGTCGGGCGTTATCACCCGGTCGCCGACCTGGACCGTCGCCATGCCGTCATTGTGGAGCTGGCCGCGATAGGCCTTGATCCGGACATTGCCCGAGCCCATCGCCGAGACGCGCGGATCGACCGCGACGCCGCCGAAGAAGAGGTCGCCGGCGCCGATGATGTCGACATGCAGCGGGTCGGCGAGGCCGTCGGCGATCTTCACATTGCCCGAGCCGGCGATGTCGACCTTGAGCGGGCCGTTGAGTCGCGAGGCGGAGAAATCGCCCGAGCCGGCGATGTCGATATTGGCGCCGCCGGCGATGGCGCCGAGCTGGGCGTCGCCCGAGCCGGCGATATCGGCGCGCACATTGCCGACGCGGCCGGCGGTGACGCGGCCCGAGCCGGCGATCTCCAGGCGTAGCTCGCCCAGAACGTCCGACATCGAAATCTTGCCCGAGCCGGCGAGCGAGACGCGGGCGGTGGCGACGCGGCCGACGGTGGCGTCGCCGGCGGTGGTCTCGAGCCGGAGCGCGCCCATGGTGTCGCCGATGGTGGCGTCGCCGACCAGGTCCTCGACCCGCACGTCGCTGCCGCGCGGCACCGTCACCTTGATGAACAGCTTGCCGTCGTGATCGTCATGGATGTGGGAGAAATCGAACCACTTCTTCCAGTCCCAGACGTTGACGCCGTTGTAGTCGCCGCCGGTGATGTGCAGCGTGCCGCCGTCGGTCTTGACGGTGAGGCCGGCGACCAGCTCCTTGTTGCCGGCGACGTCGACCTTCATCGGGCCGTCCTGGACGTTGACGCGGACATTGCCGATCACGTCGTCGACGCGCAGCGCGTTGGTCTGATAGCTCTTGGTCGGCCACACCACCCAGCCATTGTCGCCGGCCACCGCCGGCAGCACGAGGAAGGCCGCCACGGTGGCGCCGATCAGCATGGAAGTTCCGCTACGCATTGTGTTCGCCTCCGGGGCGTCGTTCTAATCGCAAGTGACACATAGGTTGTCCCCATTAGTGAGACACGAACGGTATTTTTGCGAGGCCGCCATGCTGAAACGGAAGGGGAACAAACTAGTGGACGGCCCGCCCGCTCAAGGCATCAGGCGGTAGCCGCCGCTTTCGGTCACCAGGATACGGGCCTGGCCCGGATTGGTCTCGATCTTCTGCCGCAGCCGGTAAATATGGGTTTCCAGCGTGTGGGTGGTCACGGCGGGGTTATAGCCCCAAACCTCGTGCAGCAGGGTCTCGCGCGGCACCGTCTCGCCCGAACGGTAGAGGAATTTCAAAATATTCGTCTCTTTTTCCGTCAGGCGGATTTTCTTGCCGCCCGCCTCGACCAGCACCTTGGCGCTGGGGCGGAAGGTGTAGGGGCCGATGCGGTAGACCGCCTCCTCGCTCTGGCCGTGGCTGCGTAAGTGTGCATGGACGCGCGCCATCAAGACGGCGAAGCGGAACGGCTTGGTGACGTAGTCGTTGGCGCCCGATTTGAGGCCTTCGATGGTGTCGGCGTCGGTGTCGGCGGCGGTGAGCAGGATGATCGGCGCGGTGACGCCGCTGTCGCGTAAGCCGCGGCAAAGCTGGCGGCCGTCGCCGTCCGGCATCGAGACGTCGAGGATCATGAACTCGTAGAGTCCTTCGGACGCGCGGGCGCGCGCATCGGCGCAATTGGCGGCTTCGACGATGGTGTACGGGCCTTCGCTGGCGAGCTGCTCGGCGAGCGAAGAGCGCAGCATCGAATCGTCGTCGGCGAGAAGGACGCGCTTGGCACTGGGCATGTCGTAACGGAATCCGCGGGTCGAAGTGGGGCGAAGCGGAGTCTACCCGGTTTTCGGCTTCAGGTGTATGTGGGATGCGATGACAACATCGGCATCAAAACAGGGCGAGGTTTCGGTGGTCGACCGCGTCATCGCCGGCGTCGATGCGTTCCGGCGCGGACGGCCGGTGCTGTTGCGCGGGCAAGGCGGCGCGGTGCTGTGTTACGCCGCCGAAACCCTGACGGCGCGGGCGCTGAAGGCGGCCGGGGCGAAGGCCCGGCTGGTGCTCAGCCATGCGCGGGCGCGGACCCTGAAAATCCGGCTCTACACGCCCGATGTCGTCGCGCTTGCCGTGCCGGGCGACATGGACCTCGAGCGCCTGCGCGCCATCGCCGATCCGACCGACGATTTGACGTTTCCCTTGAAAGGCCCGTTCGACACGGTGCGCGATGCGTTGCCTGAGGCCTATGCCGCGGCTGTGAAGCTTGCCAAGCTCGCGGGCCTGCTGCCGGCGGCGCTGGCGCTGCCGGCACGCGGCGCGCCGAAGCACGCCGTAGGGCTGAGCGCCGCCGACGTCTTCGGCTATGACGAAGAGATCGTCCGTACCCTGAAGATCGTGGCGCGGGCGCGGGTGCCGCTGGAAGGCGCGGAGAACGCCGAGCTGGTCTCGTTCCGCCCCGCCGATGGCGGGCCGGAGCACTATGCGATCGTCATCAACGCGCCGCCGACGGGGAGGCCCGTGCTGACGCGGCTGCATTCGGAATGCTTCACCGGCGATCTCTTAGGTTCGCTCAAATGCGATTGCGGCGCGCAATTGCGCGGCGCCATCGACGCGATCGCGAAGAACGGCGGCGGCGTGCTGCTGTACCTCGCGCAAGAAGGGCGCGGCATCGGGCTGATCAACAAGCTGCGCGCCTACCGCCTGCAGGACCAGGGCTTCGACACCATCGATGCCAATGAGCGGCTGGGCTTCGAAGCCGACGAACGGCAATACGGCATCGCGGCGCGAATGCTGGGATTGTTGGGCTACAGATCGGTGCGGCTGCTGACCAACAATCCGGACAAGGTCGCGGCGCTGAAAGCGGCGGGCGTGACGGTGGCGGCGCGGGTGAAGCACGCCTTCCCGGACAATGAGCACAATCGCGGGTACTTGCGGACGAAGGCGGAGAAGGCGGGGCATTTGCTTTGAGCAAGGTCTCTCCAACTTCCCACTAGCGTCATTGCCCGGCTTGTCCGGGGCAACCCAATTTTCTAACCGCAAAGTGGGTCGCCCGCATAAAGCGGGCGATGACGAAAGTGGTGAGTTGGTGGTGAGCGCCCCGGCAGAAATTGCCGCTGCTTCGGCGCCGGGCTTGAAATTCCTGCACTATTCCCTGGCACCCCCCTTGCACCGTATGCGCGATGTCGATCGCCGCGCTCACGCCGCATCTCGTCAGCCCGCTGCCGTCCGGTCCGTTGCCGGGCGTCCCGGCGGTGCCGTCGCTGACGGTCGCCGGGGACGACGACGACAGCTTCTCGTTCGACGACCTGCTCGACGCCGTCAATCCGCTGCAGCACATCCCGGTGATCGGGACGCTCTACCGCGCCATCACCGGCGACAAGATCGCCACTGCGCCCAAGATCCTGGGCGATACGCTCTATGGCGGCGCCACCGGCTTCGTCGCCTCGGTCGCCGACACCATCTTCGAGAAAGTCACCGGCAAGAGCGTCGGCGACACCGTGCTGGCGCTGGTCGAGGATGCGTTCTCGTCGCCGTCATCGCCGGACGCCGCGCCGGCCACCGCCATTGCCAGCGCCGCAGCCGCGCCGCTGGCCCTGCCGGCGCCGGACAGCCTCGCCGCGATTCCGAGCAACACCAGCCTTGCCGCGCTGACCGCGCCGCAAGCACCGGTCTCCGTCCTGCCGGCGCAGGACGACGCCATCGTCATTCCCGGCCAGGACGAACTGCTCATGGCGCTCAACCGCGCCGGCGTCGGCCAGGACGTGGCGCTGCGCGCCGCGGACGCCTATCGCCGCACCATCAGTGTTTCCAGCGCCGCCGCCGATGGCGCGCTTCCGAACGGATTTCGCGCTAGCATCGCGCAATGAACCTGATCGTCACGCCGCACGGCGCTTCTGAAGCGCGCCTGGACTGGGGCCAGGGCGCGCGCCGCGCCGCCATCGGCCGCGGCGGCATCGGCAGCAAGAGCGGCGAAGGCGACGGCATCACGCCGGTGGGAACCTTTCCGCTGCGCCGCCTGCTCTACCGCGCCGACCGCCTGACGTTGCCGCGGACCGGACTGCTGGTGGCGGAACTTTCGCCCGACGACGGCTGGTGCGACGCGCCGGTCGATCCCGCCTACAACACGCTGGTCAAGCGCCCCTATCCTACGAGCAGCGAGGAACTGTGGCGCGCCGATCATATCTACGATCTCATCACGGTGATCGGCTTCAACGACGATCCGGTGGTGCGCGGCAAGGGCAGCGCGATCTTCCTGCACATCGCGCGGCCGGCCTACAGCCACACCGCGGGCTGCGTCGCGCTGGCGCTGCCCGATCTGCTGGAAGTGCTGGCGCTGCTCGGCCCGGACGACACGATCACGATTCGGGGTTGAACCAACGTCATTGTTTCACGCGGAGCCGCGGAGTCGCGGAGGATTGAGCCGACTCCGCGTCTCCGCGGCTCCGCGTGACTCTTCTTTGGCGCGCCGACGCGCCGGATGGGTGGCCGGGTCCCGCCTTCGCTGCGCTTCGGCGTGGCAAGCAAGCCCGGCCATGACGGAATTGGAAATTACGACCGCTCGCCGAAGATCGCCGAGCCGACGCGGACATGGGTGGCGCCGAAACGGATCGCGGTCTCGAAATCGCCCGACATCCCCATGCTGAGCAGCGGCAGATCGTTGTCGCGCGCGATCTTCTGCAGCAGCGCGAAATGCGGCGCCGGCGCGTCGCCGGCGGGCGGGATGCACATCAGGCCCTTGAGCGGCAGGCCGAGCGCGCGGGCGTGGGCGATCAGGGCGTCGGCGTCGCGCGGGCCGATGCCGGCCTTCTGCGGTTCTTCGCCGGTGTTGACCTGGATGAACAGGAAGGGGCTGCGGCCGGCGCGGTCGATCTCGCTGCGCAGGGTTTGCGCGAGCTTGGGGCGATCGAGGGTGTGGATGGCGTCGAACAGCGCCACCGCCTCGCGCGCCTTGTTGCTCTGCAAGGGGCCGATGAGGTGGAGTTCGATATCGGCGTAGTCGGCGCGCAGGGCGGGCCATTTGCCTTGCGCTTCCTGCACCCGGTTCTCGCCGAAGACGCGCTGGCCGGCGATCAGGGCCGGGAGGATGGTCTCGGCGCCCTGGGTCTTGGCCACCGCGATCAGCGCGGTCGAGGCGGCCGGCTTCACCGCCGCCTTCCGCGCCGCCTCGATGCGCGCGATGATGGCGCTGAGGTTCTCGTTGATGGTTTCGGGGGACATGTGACCGACAGCTTGGCGCGCCGCAAACTAGCAAGCGCGGCGGCGCGTCTCAACGCAGGCCACCGCATGGCGGGACAGTTGCCGCCGCTGGCGCTGCTGACGGACGACGAGCGGCTGGCCGATCCGCTTGGCGCGGCGCGCGCCTTGCCGAAGGGCTCGCTGGTGGTGGTGCGGGCGCGCGGCGCGGCGTGGCGCGAAACGCTGGCGCGCGCGATGCTGGCGGTAGCGCGGACGCGCGGCCTGATTGTGCTGGTGGCGGACGATCCGGCGCTGGCGGCGCGGCTCGGGACGGATGGTTTGCATTTGCCGGAAGCGCGCGCGCATGAAGCGGCGCATTGGCGGGCGCGGTTTCCGTGCTGGATCATCACCGCGGCAATGCATGGGCCGCGCGGCGGTGATGCGGCTCTTGATGCGCTGTTCCTGTCGCCGGTGTTTGCGACGCGCTCGCATCCGGAGCGCGCGGCGCTGTCGGCGGTGCGGGCGAACGCGCTGGTGCGGGCGTCGCGCACGCCGATCTACGCGCTGGGCGGGATAGATGCGCGCAATGCGCGGCGGCTCAGCGGGTTCATTGGCATAGCGGCGATTGGGGCGCTTTCACCCTCCCCTTGAGGGAGGGCGGACTCAAATATTCAACACCGCATGCAAAAACACCGCGTCCATCTCGATCCGGGGCGCGGCGTTGTAGAACGTGCCGGCGCTGGTGGCGTAATGCAGCTTCTGCCAGCCGCCGGTGAGCTGCAGATTGGTGTTCACCGCATAGGCGACGTCGATCAGATAGGCGTGCACGCCCAGCGCCGGATCGCCCAGCGAGGTGCCGTCGGTGGTGCCGTTGCCGAACTCGGCGCCGAGCGACCACGAGCCGCGAGTCAGGACGGTGCTCAGATGCAGGCTTTGCGTCGTGCCGGCGGCGCGCGCGTCGTTGATGGCGAAGGCGAAGGTGTTGGCCTGGCGGTAGGCGCCGCCGAGCGACAGCTTGGTGTCGTCGTCGATGTCCCAGTCTGCCTGCGTACCCACCGCCCAGTCGGTGAGGCCGGCATGGCCGGGCGTCTTGTGCTCGCCATGGCCGACGGTGAAGCCGCCATAGGCGCTGAGCGTGATCGGCCCGAAGCTGTCGCTGTAGTTGATCGCGCCTTCCCACAGGCTCTTCTGGCGGTTGGGGACATTGGGACCGTTGTTGAGGAAGGGGATGACGTATTTGCCTTCCGACGGCGTGAAGCTGAAGCCGAGCTGCACCCCGAACAGGCGCGGCGTGAAATAGGAGACCTTGGCGTAGTTGAGCGACGACTCGACGGCGCTGTTGAGTGCGAAGACGTTGATGAACGCGGCGCCGCCCGTGGACGGATCGCGGAAGAAGGTGGCGTTGGGATTGTCGACCGAGACTTCGCCGTTGACGGTGGGGCCGATGATCGCGAGCTGGTAGGCGGCGCCGTCGGCCATGCCGACCTCGACGCGGCCGAGCCCCGTCTGCACCGAACCGTAGAGCTTGGCGAGGAAGTCGCTGCCGTAATTATCGCCCGACAGCCGGTCGTGATAGAGCTCGAACGTGCCCTTGAGCGCCAGCGACAGCCCGCTGTCGTAGTCGCGCTGCAGGCTGGCATTGAGCGACGCGGCGCCGCTGCCGCCCCAGTCGTATGTGGTCGCGGGTTGGTCGGCGTCGAACACGGTGCCGGTGACCTGGCCGCCGACCTGGTAGCTGAGATCGCCCAGAAAGCCGGTCCACGGATCGATGTGCCAGTCGTCCCAGGCGGCGTGGGCCGGCCCGGCCAGCAACAGCGCCAAGGCCGATCCGGCCAGAAGCGAAACTCTCATGCGCGATGTACCCCAAGGACGGCCAATACTGGGCATAGGCCCGCCCTGTCGCACAAGTCGATTAAGCTTCGGTAGGGCATTAGCCTTGAGGCTTCAGACGGTTGCACCGTCCCGGAGGGCCATTTATAAGCCCCGCCCAGGGGGGACGCGCGAACGGCGCCGTCCAGGCGTCTACACAACGAAAGCGGCCCGATGCGATTCCTGACCGTTGCTGCCCTGGCGCTGGCTCTGGCCGGCTGCTCCTCGGACAATTCCATGCCCGAGACCGGCGGCGCGACCGCAATTTCGGCCGGCAGCGGCACGCGCACTCTGGGCGTAAATTCCTATTTGTGGCACGCGACCCTCGACACGCTGTCTTTCATCCCGCTGGCCAGCGCCGATCCCTTCGGCGGCGTCGTGATCACCGAATGGTACACCGCGCCGCAGGTCCCCAATGAGCGCATGAAGGTCACGGTCTACATCCTGGACCGGGCGCTGCGCGCCGACGGCCTGAAAGTCGCGGTGTTCCGCCAGACCAAGACCGCCGACGGCTGGGCCGACGCCAGCGTCGCCGGCGACACCTCGACGCGGCTCGAAGACGCCATCCTGACGCGCGCCCGCGAGCTTCGACTTGCGAGCGGTGGCAGCTAGTTTCGACAAATCGCTGTAGCCTGACCCGTGCCGGAGGCCTCAGCGCCTCAAATCGACCGGCGCGATGAGGGTTTGAAAGCTATGGCGCGCTACAACGCCAAGGAATCGGAACGCAAATGGCAGGCGGCGTGGACCGCGGCCAAGGTCTTCCTGACGCCCGAGGTTTCGGACAAGCCCAAATGCTACGTGCTGGAGATGTTCCCCTATCCGTCGGGGCGCATCCATATGGGGCATGTGCGCAACTACACGATGGGCGACGTGATCGCGCGCTTCCGGCGGGCGCAAGGGTTCAACGTCCTGCATCCGATGGGCTGGGACGCCTTCGGCCTGCCGGCGGAGAACGCGGCGCGCGACAATGTCGGCGCCGGCAAGAACAGCGGCATCAACCCGCGCGAATGGACCTACGCCAACATCGACGCGATGCGCAGCGAGCTGCAGGCGCTGGGGCTGGCGATCGACTGGACGCGCGAATTCGCGACCTGCGACGAGGGCTACTACAAGCACCAGCAGAAGCTGTTCCTCGATTTCTACGCTCAAGACCTGGTCTACCGCTCGGAAGCCGACGTGAACTGGGACCCGGTCGACATGACCGTGCTCGCCAACGAGCAGGTGATCGACGGCAAGGGCTGGCGCTCGGGCGCGCCCGTCGAGCGGCGCAAGCTCAGCCAATGGTTCTTCCGCATCACGCGCTATTCGCAGGACCTGCTGGCGGCGCTCGACACGCTGGAGCAATGGCCGGACAAGGTCCGGATCATGCAGCGCAACTGGATCGGGCGTTCCGAAGGGCTGCGCTTTAGCTTCGATCTGTCGAACCTGACGAGCTTGGACGTGTTCACGACGCGCCCCGACACGCTGTTCGGCGCCAGCTTCGTCGCGCTCTCGCCCGATCATCCGTTGACGGAGGAATTGGCCAAGACCGACGGCAAGCTGCGGGACTTCGTCGCTGAGTGCCGTAAGACCGGCACCGCCGAAGCCGAGATCGAGACGGCGGAGAAGCTGGGCTACGACACCGGGCTGGCCGCGGCGCATCCGTTCGACCCGGACTGGAAGCTGCCGGTCTATGTCGCGAACTTCGTGCTGATGGGCTACGGCAGCGGCGCGATCTTCGGCTGCCCCGGCCACGACCAGCGCGACCACGATTTCGCGGTCAAGTACCGCCTGCCGATCCTGCCCGTGGTCGTGCCCGACGGCGTCGATCCAAAGAGTTTCGACGTGCAGAAGGAACCCTATGTGGGGCCGGGCAAGCTCGCCAATTCGCGCTTCCTGGACGGGATGGACGTCGAAGCGGCCAAAGCCGAGATCGCATCGCGGCTGGAGGCCGAGGGCCGCGGCAAGCGCACGGTGAACTACCGCCTGCGCGACTGGCTGGCGTCGCGCCAGCGCGCCTGGGGCTGCCCGATCCCGATGATCCACTGCGACAAATGCGGCGTGGTGCCGGTCAAGGAGAGCGACCTGCCGGTGCGCCTGCCCGACGATTTGAACTTCAACGTCAAGGGCAATCCGCTCGATGCCCATCCGACGTTCAAGCACGTGACGTGTCCGGCCTGCGGGGCTAAGGCGCGGCGCGAGACCGACACGCTCGACACCTTCGTCGACTCGTCGTGGTATTTCGCGCGCTTCGCCGATCCCACCGCCGCCGATCCGGTCAGCCGCGAAGCGGTGAACTATTGGCTGCCGGTCGACCAGTATATCGGCGGCATCGAGCACGCGATCCTGCACCTGCTCTATGCGCGCTTCTTCACCCGCGGCCTGCGCGCCACGGGCTGGGCCAGGATCGACGAGCCGTTCGCCAGCCTGTTCACCCAAGGCATGGTCTGCCACGAGACCTACCAGAACGCCGCCGGCCAATGGGTCGAACCGGTGGAGATCGAGAAGCGCGGCGACAAGGCGTTCCTCAAAGGCAGCGACACGCCGGTGACCATCGGCGCTTCGGAGAAGATGTCGAAGTCGAAGAAGAACGTCGTCGCGCCGATGGGCATGATCGAGGCGTTCGGCGCCGATGCGATCCGCTGGTTCATGCTCTCGGACTCGCCGCCGGAGCGCGACGTCGATTGGTCGGAATCGGGCGCCGAGGGCTGCTGGCGCTTCGCCAGCCGTATCCACCGTCTGGTGACGGAGGCCGAGGGCCTGGCGCCGGCCGGTGCGAAGATCGGCGATGTTTCCGGTGCAGAGCTGGAGCTGCGCCAGGCGACACATCGCGCCATTCAGGCCGTGACCGACGATCTGGCGCATCTGCGCTTCAACCGCGCCGTGGCGCAGATCTACACGCTGGCCAACGTCATCCAGCAGCATGCGTCGGCCGACGCGGCGGTGCGGCGCGAGGCACTGGAAGCGATCGTCAAGCTGATCGGGCCGATGATGCCGCATCTGGCGGAGACCTGCTGGGAAGCGCTGGGGCACACCACGATGCTGGTTGAGACGCCGTGGCCGGGCTTCATCGAAGCGCTGACCAAGTCGGACAGCGTCACCATCGCGGTGCAGGTCAACGGCAAGCGCCGCGGCGAGCTCACCGTCGCGCTCGGCGCGCCGGAGGATGCGGTCAAGGCCTCGGCGCTGGTGCTGGACGGCGTTGTGCGCGTGCTCGAAGGCAAGGCGCCCAAGAAAGTCATCGTCGTGCCCAACCGCATCGTGAACATCGTCGCATGACGCGCGCCGCCGCCCTGCTTGCCGCCCTGGTGCTCGCCGGCTGCGGCTTTCATCCGCTCTATGGCGGCATGAACAGCGGCATGGCGCGGACGCTGGCGACGATCTATGTCGAGCCGATGCCGGACAAGATCGGCTATGAGCTGCGCAACAAGATGATCGACCTGCTCGATGGGCCGGGCACGGCGGCGGGCGCGGCCTACCGGCTGACGCTGCGGCTCACCCAGACGGCCCAGGGCGTGGCGCTGCAGAACAACGCCACCATCACGCGCTACAACGACACGCTGAAGGTGAGCTACACGCTGACCGACATGGCGGGGAAGGTGGTGACCAGCGGCGTCGAGACCGGGCTGTCGGCCTACAACGTGCTGCCCTCGGGGCCGCAGGCGAATTACGGCACGCTGGCGGCGCAGCAGGACGCCGACCGCCGCGCCGCCGAAGACATCGCCGAACGCATCCGCCTCGACCTCAACGTCTTCTTCTCCCGGCGTTAAGAAGATGGGGCGATGACCGAGATCAAATCCGCCGGCGTCGAGCGCACGCTCTCTCACTTTCCCAAGGAGATGGTGGCGGCACTGATCTTCGGGCCGGACCAGGGCCTGGTGCGCGAGCGGGCCGAGAAGCTGATCAAGACCGTGGTGCCGAACCTCAAAGACCCGTTCCTGATCGCCGATCTCGACGACGGCGTGCTCGCCTCCGATCCGGCGCGGCTGTTCGACGAAGCGGCGGCGATTGCGATGCTGGGCGGGCGGCGCGTGGTGCGGGTGCGCGGCGCCGGCAATTCCCTGGCCAAGCTGTTCGAGCGCTTCCTCGACGAACCGGTTGGCGACGCCCTGGTCGTGGTCGAGGGCGGCGACCTGGCGCGCGGTACGGGCCTGCGCAAAGTGTTCGAAGGCGCCGACAACGCCGCCGCGATTGCATGCTATGGCGACACCGCGCGCGATCTGCCCGACGTCGTGCGCGACACGCTGCGGGCCGAGGGCCTCAGCATCGCGCCCGACGCGCTGGCCGATGCGGCGTCGCGGCTGGGCTCGGACCGCGGCGTGACGCGGCGCGAGCTGGAAAAGCTGGCGCTCTACGCCAAGGGCGCCAAGCAGATCACGCTCGACGACGTGCGCGCCGTGCTCGGCGACGACGCCGAGGTGCGCAGCGAAGAAGCGCTGGACGCGGCGGGCAGCGGCGATCTGAAGCGCCTCGATCTGGCGCTCGAACGGCTATGGGTCTCCGGCACCTCGCCGGTGGCGATCGTGCGCATGGCGCTGTCGCATTTCCAGCGCCTGGCGCTGGCGCGCAGCGAGATGGACAAGGGCGAGAACGCCGACGGTGCGATGAAGAAGCTGCGCCCGCCGATCCATTTCATGCGCCAGGCCTCGTTCAAGGCGCAGGCCGGAAACTGGGAGACGGCGCGGCTGCTGGAAGCTTGCGATCTGCTGCTGGAGACCGAAGCGCTGACCAAGACCACGGCGGT
>CAYXMO010000055.1:0-13874 GCA_964465935.1 uncultured Rhizobium sp. | reverse complement strand
TGCCGCCGCCGACCACCGCCACGTTCTTGCCGCGGAAGAAGAAGCCGTCGCAGGTGGCGCAGGCGCTCACCCCGAAGCCTTGGAACTTGCTTTCCGACGGCAGGCCGAGCCAGTTGGCCGATGCGCCGGTGGCGACGATCAGCGTGTCGGCGGTGTAGTGCGTGCCGCTGTCGGCCTTCAGCGTGAAGGGCCGGCGCGCGATGTCGACTTCGACGATGGTGTCCTGCACCATCTTGGTGCCCAGATGCTCGGCCTGGGCCTGCATCTGCTCCATCAGCCACGGCCCCTGGATCGCGGCGGCGAAGCCGGGATAGTTCTCGACCTCGGTGGTGATGGTGAGCTGGCCGCCCGGCTGGATGCCGGCGATCAGCGTCGGCTCCAGCATGGCGCGCGCGGCATAGACCGCGGCGGTGCAGCCGGCCGGTCCGCTTCCCAGGATGACGACTTTGGAATGCATGCTGGCTCCCGGCGGAGGTGAGACAGCCGCAGCGCGCCGGACCGACGAAGCCGGCGCGCACGAAAAGCCCCAACCCTTGGCTTGATGGGTCTGATATCGGAACCGGCGGCGCAAAGGTCAAGCGCGCCGATAGCATATTTGCGACAGGGGGTTGTGGACGGTCCGCGCAATTTTGAAGAACCGGTATGGCGAATCGGGAACCGGAACTTGCAAGGTGTAGAAATATTATTGCGCTGGGCCGGGCGAAGGGGTTAAATGCGGCCCGTTCCCCCAGTAACTAAGTTTCCAACTGACGCGAAGGTTTGGCCCGTGGAGCATCACAAGCTCGATTCCATCGATTTGCGCATTCTGGCAGAGCTGCAGGCCAATGGCCGCATCACCAATGTGGAGCTGTCGCGCCGCGCCAAGATCACGGCGCCGCCCTGCCTGCGCCGCATGCGGGCGCTGGAGAAGACCGGCTTCATCCAGGGCTACCACGCCGATCTCGACGCCAAGGCGCTGGGGTTCGAGGTGACGGCGTTCTGTTTCGTCAGCCTGTCGAGCCAGCACGATTCTGACCTCAAGCATTTCGAGGAGCAGGTCCGCACCTGGCCGGCGGTGCGCGAGTGCTACATGCTGCAGGGCGAGGTCGATTTCCTGCTCAAATGCGTCGCGACCGATCTCTCCAGCTTCCAGCGCTTCGTGACCGAGACCTTGACCGCGGCCAAGACGGTGGCGGGGGTGCGCACGACGCTGGTGATCCATTCGAGCAAAAGCGAAGCCGGCGTGCCGCTGGATGTGAAGGGCTGAACCAAAATTTCGTCATGGCCGGGCTTGACCCGGCCACCCATTGGGCGCGCGTCTGCGCGCCAATGACTCACGCGGAGCCGCGGAGTTGAGCTTTGCTCCGCGTACTCCGCGTACTCCGCGGCTCCGCGTGAAAAATGATACAATCGCTGTGCTATGAAGACTCGCTACGACAAATCGACCGACAGCCTTTATGTCGAGGTGCGTCCGTTGCCGTCGCATCGCACAATCGAACTTGAAGAAGACGTGATGCTCGATCTCGGCGAGGACGGTAAACCCGTCGGTTATGATATCCAGCACGCTTCGACAAAGGCCGAGTTCATTGCCATGCTGATACTCGACGAGCCGCAGGCGGCGGAATAGTCGTTAGCTTTACCCGTTGCTCTGGAAAATTCCCGAAAGTCATGCTATCTAGAATTGAATTCTAGATCACGATATCGCCATGGCCCTCAGCATCAAGACCAAGGAAGCCGACCGTCTGGCGCGGACGCTCAGCCGCCTGACCGGCGAGAGCATGACCGAAGCGGTGACGAAATCGCTGGCCGAGCGGCTGGAACGCGTACGAAAGTCCCGCGACGCCGAGAAGGATTATGTCGAGCGAGTTCTCGCGCACGCTGCACGACTGCGTGAGAAATACGACCTGTCCCGTCCTGTCACCAAGCAGGAGTACGACGAGATGTGGGGCGATACCGAGTGATCGCCATCGACAGTTCGGCAGTCATCGCGATCATGCGTGCCGAGCCCATGGGGCCGGCTCTCGCCAAGAAGCTGGCTGCCGAACCCGCTGGCGAGCGTCTACTTTCGACGGCATCTTACCTTGAGATCGGCGCCGTGTTGGCGGGGGGCAGCGACGTTCCCTTGGAGGCCATCGAAGACCTGGATGATTTTTTGGAAAATTCGGACGTCGCCCTTGTTCCGGTGGATGAGGAGCAGGCGCGTATCGCGCTTCGTGCCCGCATCGTCTATGGCCGCGGTTTCGGCGCCGCTGCCGGGTTGAACTTTGGCGATTGCTTTTCCTACGCTCTGGCCAAAATCAAATCCGCGCCGCTTCTCTATGTCGGCAGCGACTTCGACAAGACCGATATCGAATCCGCTTAACCCCTAACCGTCGATATCCCGCCCCTTGGTCTCCGGCAGGAACAGCAGCGTCACCACGAAACCGATGCCCGCGATGCTGACCGGGTACCACAGTCCGGCATAGAGATTGCCCGTCGCCGCGACGATCGCGAAGGCGATGGGCGGCAGGAAGCCGCCGAACCAGCCCACGCCCAGATGATAGGGCAGCGACAGCGCCGAATAGCGGATGCGGGTGGGAAACAGCTCGACCAGCGCCGCCGCCTGCGGCCCGTACAGCGCCGCCGCCGCGATCACGAAGATCAACAGGATGCCCAGCGCCAAGGGCGCGTCGATCCGCGCGCTGTCGGCCTTCGCCGGATAGCCGGCGGCGGTCAGCGCCTTCTTCACTTCGGCGGTGAAGTTGGTGCGCGCCACCGCCAGCGCCGAGGGCGCCAGCACCGTGCCGTCGATGCTCGACAGCGTCGCGGTGCCGATGCGGATGCGCGCCAATTCGCCCGGCGCCAGCGTGTCGTTGCGATAGGGCACGCCGAGATTGGCCAGCGTGCCCTTGGCGATGTCGCAGGACGAGGAGAACTTCGCCTTGCCGATCAGGTCGAACTGGAACGAGCAGTCGGCCGGCGCCGCCAGCACGCTGACCGGGGCGCGGTCGATTGCATCGGTCAGCCCCGGATTGACCGCCTGCGTCAGCCAGCGGAATCCCGGCACCAGCAGCAGCGCCGCCAGCGCCAGCCCGAACAGCATGATCGGCTTTCTGCCGACGCGGTCCGACAGGCGCGCGAACAGGATGTGCAGTCCCGCGCTCGCCACCGTCACGCTCAGGATCAGGAGATTCACCATGCGCGGCTCAACGCGCGTGACGCGCTCCAGGAAGAACTGGGTGTAGAACTGCGCCGTGTACCAGACCGCGCCCTGGCCCATCAGCAGTCCCGCCAGCACCACCAGCACGCGGCGCAGATTGCTCCAGCGCAGGAACGCTTCCGACAAGGGCGCGCGCGAAGTCTTGCCCGCGGCCTGCAAGGCGCGGAACGCCGGCGACTCGTCGAGCCTCAGGCGTATCCAGATCGAAATGCCGAGCAGCCCGAGCGACACCAGGAACGGCACGCGCCAACCCCAATCGGCGAACGCCGCTTCGCCGATCCAGCTGCGCACGATCAGGATGATGCTGAGCGCCAGGAACAGCCCGACCGTCGCCGCGACCTGGATCCAGCCCGTCGCCGCGCCGCGCTTGTCCGGCGCCGCGTGCTCGGCGACATAGATCGCGGCGCCGCCATATTCGCCGCCGACCGCGAAGCCTTGGGCGATGCGCAGGCCGATCAGCAGATAGGGCGCCAGGCTGCCGATCGCCGCCGTGTCGGGCAGCAGGCCAATCGCGAACGTCGCCAGGCCCATGATCGTGATCGTGAACAGGAAGGCGCGCTTGCGCCCGCCGCGGTCGCCGAAATAGCCGAACACCAAGCCGCCGAACGGGCGCACCGCGAAGCCGACCGCGAAGGTCAGGAGCGCGAAGATATAGCCCTGGGTCTCGCCCGCATCGGCGAAGAAATGCTTGGTGATGATCGAGAGCAGCGAGCCGAAGATGAAGAAGTCGTACCACTCGAAGACGGTGCCCGCCGCCGACGCCGACAGCACCAGCCCCATCCGCGCCGGGCGCGGCGTACCATCGGCCATGAACGAGCCCTCCCCGGGTGCGCTATAGCTAAAGGAGAGGGGCTGCCATCTCAAGCATATCTCCCGTCATGGGCGGGCTTGACCCGCCCACCCATCGGGCGCGCGTCCGCGCGCCAATAAAGAATCACGCGGAGCTGCGGAGAACGCGGAGTTGAGTTCGGTCCTCCGCGTTCTCCGCGGCTCCGCGTGATTCAATTGCGCCCGCAGATGCGGGCACGATGGATGGCCGCCTCAAGGGCGGCTATGACGAACATGGATAGATTTGTGAGAAAGCGGAGCTACGCCACCTTCGGCGGCGGCTGCACCAGGATATTGCCGCCGTTCAGCCGCGCGATCTGGCGCGCCAGCAGCATGCGGTCGCAGACGAAAGCGTGCAGGATGTGGGTCACGTTTTCGCCGCCGTCCGGCGGCGGCAGATAGATCGCCTCGGACGCCTCTCGCTCTTCGGACAGCAGACCGTCATGGCCGCCAAGCACATCGGTTGCCCATACGGCCGCGACGCCATAGACTTGCGGCGCATTTCAGCCGGCGCCATTTTTGAGCGGCACGATAGCCATGCACGTTTCGAATTGGTTCAGGCTCCTGCGCCCCGAACAATGGATCAAGAATGCAATCGTCGCCGCGCCGCTTTTGTTCACCCCGCTTCTGCTGACCCGCGCGAATTGCGTTTTCGTGGCGCTGGGAGTGCTCGATTTCTGCTTCCTGTCGAGCGCAGTCTACATCTTGAACGACTATGTCGATCGCGAAAGCGATCGCAGTCATCCGGACAAGGCAAAGCGCCCATTGGCGGCCGGAACGATCGGTTTGCCGGTCGCCGCCGCGACCGCGTTGCTTCTGCTGGCAGCCGCGGGCGCGCTGGCATCGTGCTTCGCCTTGCCCTTCGCGATGGTCGTCGGCGCCTATCTTGCGAACAACGTGTTGTATTCGGTTTGGCTCAAGCATGTCGCGATTGTCGATGTCATGTCGATCGCGGTGGGCTTCGTGCTGCGCATAGAGGCCGGCGCGGCGATCATCCATGCCGACACCAGCGGTTGGATCGTGATTGTCACCGGCATGCTGGCTCTGTTTGTCGCGCTCGCAAAACGGCGCGACGATCTGGTCCGGGTCGCACCGTCCGATCACAGGCGCAGTCTTGAAGGCTACAACAAATCCTTCGTGGATGCCGCGATGAATTTGATCCTTGCAAGCATCCTGGCCGTCTACGTCGTCTACACGATGGACGCATCCGTTCAGGCGCGCCTCGGAACCGACAAGCTTTATCTGAGCGCGCCGTTCGTCGCGGCCGGCATGCTGCGCTATCTGCAGTTGACGCTTGTCGAGGAGCGTTCGGGCGCTCCGGCCACGCTGCTGTTCTCGGATTGGATTTTGTGTCTCACCATTGTGGGATGGGCACTCTCTGTCGTGGTAATCCTCCATTTCTGAGCTGGCCGGCCGAATGGATGCCGCAACGCTCCCGGCTGTCGGTCGACGTCGCGGTGCGGTACAGCGTCGGAAGATTGGTGCACGCCATGGCGATGACCGCGAGCGGCAGCAAGATCGCGGTCAGCCGCGAGCCTTGCGTGCGGCCGACCACATACATCGCCAGCACCAGCACGAGTGTCACGGCCTGCGAGGCGAACAGAAACGACTCCCCGGGGTCCCAAGCGACATAGAATAAGACGATCGCGGCGATCCAAGCCGCCAGCGCAATGAACCAGCGGTCACGGAAAAGGCGATCGCGAACGATTGCCGCCGCCGCGGCGGCATAGGCGCATGTCAGTACCGCGATGGCTGCCGCGGCCAAAGGGCTGCGGCCATATCCCGCGACGTCGTCGGCCGCCATATGGTGCATGAGCCGCTCGATCGGGCTCGCAAAACCGATGACGAACGACGAGGCGAGTACCGATAGGACCAGATGAGGGTGGAAATAATTGCTCAATGACGCCCAATGGTGGACGAAACGTATCTGGTCCAAATCTTGGAACTTGACCGATCGGGCGAAGTCGGGAGCAAATCGGGAGACGATGCGGAGTAGTACGAGAGGCGCCACCCAGACAAGTGGCGCTCCGGCCCATGCCAGCGCGAAGGAGCGGCTGCGCGCGAAGGCGCGCAGCGATTTGCCGGTCCCGACGGTCCAAGGCAGCAGCGCACTGAGCAGGGGCGGATTGTACCAGCCTGCGGCGGCGGCGATCAGCGCGGCTGCGCCGCCCGCCGCGAGCGAGTCGTCCGGCGGCAGGCGATGGCGTCCCCAAAGCCATAGAGTCAGGAGAAGCAAGGCGGTGCCGGTGACGCCGTAGCTTTCCGGGATGCTGAAAATCGCGAGATTTGCAAAGGCGAGGCCGTACGCCGCCGCGATCAGCAAGGCGTTGGATCGCCGAAGACCCATCCATCGGGCAAGCAGGAAGACCAGCAGGCAGTTCAGCGCGGGAAAAAAGGCGAAAGCGGCGGCGGCGGCCCAGGTCGGAGAGAAGAAAAAGACATAGCGAAAAATCGACTCGGCGGCGACGAGCGTCGGCGCGAAGGCCGGGTGTCGGGCTGCTCTGAACAGCGCGTCGAAATTGAGAAGAGCGTTCAAATGGGAGGTCGCGTCGGCGCCGAAGAAGCAACCTGGCAGCCGCGAATATACGGTCGACAATTGCACGTCGTTGAACAGGAAAAACACGCCTGCGGCCAAACCGACGCCGCACGCGAGCAATAGATCCCGGCGGCCCTCGCGATTTCGCAGAAAATGAGCGCCAAACAGCCGGAAAGGCGCAGCCAGGGATTCCGCCACCTGCTGAAGGAACATGCCAGCCCGCGTGCCGTCCGCGCCGCAACTTGGCGCAAGCTGGGCTCCATGTCGAGAACCGTCCCGTGGTTCCGAGGTGTCGCCGGTCAGGGCCTTCGCCGGCGTCGACACGGAGTAGCGGGCGGCCGGCGCCGAAGCTCAAGTCGCGATTGGTGCAGCGAGCCGTCAGTATGACGACGACGGCCTAAGCCACCCGCGGCGGCGGGGGCGGGGCCATCAGCTTGCCGCCGTTCAATCGCGCGATCTGGCGCGCCAAGAGCATGCGGTCGCGGTCGCAGACGAAAGCGTGCAGGATGTGGGTGACGGTCTCGCCGTCGTCCGACAGCGGCAGATAGATCGCCTCGAACTCCTCCATCCCTTCCGACAGCCAGCCGGCATTGCCGGTGGTGCGCATCACCACCTTGTCGCGCGCCACTTTGCGGAACACCGAATTGACGCCTTTGGCGACCGCTTCGCCGTTGGGCGCGAAGGCTTCCATCACCGTGCGCCCGGTGCCGTCGGCGGAGAAGTACTGCGTCACCAGCGTGCCGATCAGGCGGTAGCGGAAATCGCGCGCCCCCGGCAGCACGTCCAGGATCATCACCCAGCCCAGATGGTCCTTGAGCTGCGCGGGCGAGATATCGGCGCGCGACGGCATCGCGCGGGCGCCGCGCTTCTGCTCCCAATAGGCGCGCAGGAACGTGCAGGTCGGGTGCACGAAATGCGCCGGGTTTTCCTGGGCGATTGTTTCGGTGATGCCGTCGGCCATAGGCGCCAGCTTCGGGTTTTCTGTGGCGCTGTAAATTTAGGCGCCCGGCCTTAATAGGTAGTTATACGCTGGAGCAGGCGGGTTAACGCCCGCCGCGGCGCAAGGCGAGAAATGCGCGGTTTCCTGCTAGTTTCGCGCGCCATGATCTTGCGCGCGTCAATCCTTATCGCAAGCCTCGCGATTGCTAGCGGTATCAGCAACGCCGCCGAACTCCGCTTCGCCGGTTTTGCCGATGCGCGCCTCGTCGCGCCGCCGGCCCAGGATGGCTATCTCGACGGCGGCTTGGGCAAGCTGCGCTTCGGCGAAGACGACGCCAATTTCAAGCTCGGCGACACGGTCGGCGAGGCGCGGCTCGTCGCCGGCGATTGGAGTGCGCAGGCCGATGCGCGGCTCAATCCGCAATACGGTCCGGCGCTGGATCTGCTCGAAGCCTTCGCCGCTTACGCGCCGCCGGCGCAGACGCAATGGCGCTGGTCGCTGCGCGCCGGCGCGTTCTTTCCTTCGCTCAGCCTGGAGAACGAGCAGACCGGCTGGTCGACCTTCTGGACCGTCACGCCCTCGGTGATCAATTCCTGGGTCGGGGCGGAGCTGCGCACCATCGGCGCCGAAGGCACGCTGGAATGGCGCAGCGCCGGCAACGACGTGACCTTGGCCGGCGCGCTGTTCGGCTTCAACGATACCGCCGGCGTGCTGATCGCCGACCGCGGCTGGACCTTCGACGACCGCGCCACCGGCCTGTTCGAGAAATCGCGGCTCCCCGACGCCGTCGCCATCGCGTCGCGCCGCACGCCGCCGCTCACCACGCATCTTTTCCGTGAGATCGACGACACGCCCGGCTGGTATCTCGATCTCTCCTACGAGCTGGACGGCACCACCGGCGTCGAGCTGATGCGCTACGACAACCAGGCCGACCCGATGCGCCCGCGCAGCTGGCACACCACGTTCTGGGACTTTGGTTTCCGCCAGCAGATCGGCGCCGTCACGCTGCTCGCCCAGGCGATGCATGGCGACACGCTGATCCGCCCCTCGGCGTCTGCGTTCACCGCCACCGATTTCGACGCCGCCTATGTCCTCGCCGGCTGGGACCTCGACGCCTGGTGGCTGGCGGCGCGCGCCGACTGGTTTCAGACCCGCACCCGCACCGCCGCCCTCGCGCCGTCGCCGCTGAGCGAGGACGGTCACGCCTTTGACGTTACGGCAAACTGGCGCCCGCGCGGCTGGCTGCGCCTCAGCGGCGAGCTGCTGGTGGTCGACGACAGCCGCGCCCAGCGCGCGCTCAACGGCGACGCGCCGCACCAGGTCGAGACCCAGTTCCAGCTCGTGCTGCGGACCTATTTCTGAGCGCCGTCCCGCGTGTTAGCGTCGCGCGTTCGAACGGGAGCGCGTCATGGCCAACACGGAATTCGACCTGCAGGGCGTCAACCATCTGGCGCTGGTGTGCAAGGACATGGCGCGCACCGTCGATTTCTACACCAACGTGCTCGGCATGCCGCTGATCAAGACCATCGAGCTGCCGGGCGGCATGGGCCAGCACTTCTTCTTCGACCTCGGCAATGGCGACAGCCTCGCCTTCTTCTGGTTCCCCAATGCGCCGGAGGCCGCGCCCGGCGTCGCCTCGGCTACGCCCGGCATGCTGCCCGGACCGTCGGCCCACGGCTCGATGAACCACGTCGCGATCAACGTCCCCGCCGACAGAATCGACGAATACTACGAGAAGCTGCTCGCCAAGGGCATCAAGGCCAGCCGCGTCATCAGCCACGACGACAGCCCGATGCAGGCCAGCCTGGAGATCACGCCGACGACCTTCGTGCGCTCGATCTACTTCTACGACCCCGACGGCATCGCGCTGGAATTCGCCGCTTGGACGCGGACGCTCGGCACGCCGGCGGACGTCGCGGTGAAAGCGGCCAAGGCCGGCGACAAGCAGCGCTACCTCGAACCGGCGCAGTAGCCTCATCTTATCCTCCCCCTGAAAGGGGGAGGTGCCGAGCGCAGCGAGGCGGAGGGGGAAGTCTACCGTCCCGCACCGCCCCCTCCGGCCCTTCGGGCCACCTCCCCCTTTCAGGGGGAGGATGAACTCACCGCATCTCCGCCGCCGCGAAATAGGTCTGCGCCAGCACCGCCAGATTATACGGCGGCTCGACGATCATCTGCAGCGCCGCGCCGCGCACGAAGGCGCGGTCGCCGTCGTCGGTCAGGTATTCCACCGGCGACTTGCCGTCGACCCGCGCCAGGAACAGCATCGGCAGCAGCCGCGCCGCGCGCTGGTCTAATCCCGCCGGCTTCTCCCACGTCACGCCGTCGAGATAGGCGTCGCACAGCGCCGCGAAGCCGCGGGCATAGTCCGCCGACCACTGCGGATGCCACGCCGCCTTGAGCAGGAAATGGTTCAGGCAGAACGCAAGGTCGAACGCCGGATCGCCGAAGCACGCCGTCTCGGCGTCCAGGAACACCGGCCCGTGCGGTCCGCACAGGATGTTCTTCGGACTGATGTCGCCCTGCATCAGCGCGATGCGCGCGCCCGCGATGCGCTCCGCTTCGTCGCGGATGGCTTGCGCCAGTCCCGCATGCCGCTCCGCGGTGAACAGCAGGTAAGGCTCCAGCCGCAGCGCGCGGAACTGCGCCCAGTTGGCGAAGGCCGCCGCCACCGCCGCGTCGCCTGCCGTCGCGCCGTGAATCCGCGCCAGCGCCGCGCCCACTTGCCCCGCGAAGCCGGCATCGACCCGCCCCGCCGCCAGCTCGGCCTTCCACACCGGATAAGACTCGGGCGGAAGGAACGCCATCGCGAAGGCATGGCTTGCGCGGTCTTCGCCGAGCACCTGCGGCACCCAATGCGGTTCGATCCCCGCCACCAGCCTGATCCAGGCGACCTCGGCGGCGGCGCGCTCCGGCGGCGCCCGCCATTCGGCAGCGACGCGCAGCCTCGGCAGCGCCCGTTTGACCACGAACGGCGCCCGCCCCGCGGCCTCGATCTTATAGACGTCGCACGACACCCCGCCCGACAGCGCGGTCACCGTGAAGGCTTCGCCCGCCTGGATCAGGCCCATGGCGGCGAGCGGCGGTGCGATATCTTCCGGTTCGGTGCTCATTTGCGTCTATAGTCCGCGCGCCCACCCGTCTTGCAAGAGCGCATGCCGCAAACCTTCACCGATCCCGACGCCCTTGCCGACGCCATCGTCGCGCAGGTCGGCAAGAAGGTGGTCCTCGGCCTGCCGCTCGGCCTGGGCAAGGCCAACCATGTCGCCAACGCGCTCTACGCCAAAGCCGCGCGCGATCCCTCGATCAGCCTCACCATCTTCACCGCCCTGACGCTGGAAGCGCCGGCGCCCAAGAGCGACCTGGAGCGCCGCTTCATGGGGCCCATCGCGCAGCGCCTGCTCGGCGGCTATCCCGCGCTCGACTACGCCAAGGCCCAGCACAAGGGCGCGCTGCCGCCGAACATCCGGGTCGACGAGTTCTTCTTCCTCGCCGGGCGCTGGCTGGGCAGCCCGTCGGCGCAGCGCAGCTACATCTCCGCCAACTACACCCATGCCGCCGATTATCTGCTGGCGCGCGGCGTCAACGTCGTCGCCCAGCTGGTGGCGCAGCGCGGCGAGCGCTACAGCCTGTCCTGCAATCCCGATCTCACGCTCGATGCGCTCGCCGCGCGCGGCGACCGCGCCCGCTTCATTCTCGTCGGCCAGGTCAATTCCGAGCTTCCCTTCATGCCGGGCGACGGTGATCTGCCGGCCTCGACCTTCAGCCACATTCTCGAAGGCTGCGATTTCCCGCTCTTCTCGGCCCCCAAGCAGCCGCTCTCGGCCACCGAATACGCCATCGGCCTGCACATCGCGCGCCTGATCGCCGACGGCGGCACGCTGCAGATCGGCATCGGCGAGGAAGGCGACGCCGCCGTCCACGCCATGATCCTGCGCCACCGCGACAATGCCGCGTTCCAGGCCGCCGTTACGGCGCTTACCGGCGACGCCCCGCCGCTCGCCATCGAGCAGCGCATGCCGTTCCGGGCCGGCCTTTACGGCGTCAGCGAGATGCTGGTCGACGGCTTCCTCGAACTCATCGATGCCGGCATCCTCAAACGCGCCGTCGATGGCGTCCTGGTGCATGGCGGCTTTTTCCTAGGCCCCAAATCGTTCTACCGCCGCCTGCGCGAAATGGCGCCCGCCGATCTCGCCCGCATCCAGATGACGCGCATCAGCTTCACCAACCAGCTCTATGGCGGCGAGATGGCCAAGCGCGCCGCGCGGGTGCAGGCCCGCTTCGTCAACAACGCGATGATGGCAACGCTGCTCGGCGCCGTCGTCTCCGACGGCCTCGAAGACGGCCGCGTGGTCAGCGGCGTCGGCGGCCAGTTCAACTTCGTCGACCAGGCCTTCGCGCTCGACGGCGCCCGTTCGATCCTCGCGATCCCGGCGACGCGGGGCGCGGCCAGCAAGATGACGTCGAATTTCCGCTGGTCCTACGGCCACGTCACCATTCCGCGCCATCTGCGCGACATCGTGGTCAGCGAATACGGCATCGCCGATCTGCGCGGCAAAAGCGACGAGGACGTGATCGCCGCCATGCTCGCCATCGCCGATTCGCGCTTCCAGCCTGAGCTTCTCGCCAAGGCCAAAGAGGCCGGCAAGATCGCGCGGGACTACCAAATCCCCGCGGCGCAGCGCGCCAACCGTCCCGAGCGCATCGCCGCCGCGCTGGCGCCGTTCCGCGCCCAGCTGCCGGACTATCCCTTCGGCAGCGATTTCACCCCGGTCGAGCAGCGCCTGCTGCTCGCGCTCGAGCGCCTGAAGGATGCGCCGCCGCTCCAGCTGGCGCGCTTCGCGCTCGCCGGCCTCGGCGGCGGCGAGGCCGAAGCGCTCGCCCGCATGGGCCTGGACCGCCCGTCCTCCTTAAGCGAGACGCTGTATCGCGCCCTTATCCGCGGCGCCCTCAAATCCTGACGCCGCTGTGTGGAATCTCGCGCGCCCGTGATCGTCGCGCATGGCCAGGGCGCAATCGCGGTCAGTGCATCGCCGGCCCGGAGCGGCTAGGCTGCCGCCACGCCACCAGGGGAGGAACACGATGAAACGCCATTGGATTGCCGCCGCCGCCGTCACCGCCACGCTCGCCGTCACCGGCGGCGCCATCGCCGCCAAGCATGCCGCCGCGCCGGCCTATGTCGCCGCCGCGCTCGCCGATCCGGGCCGCCCGGACGACCAGAAGGCGCTCGATGTCGACCGCAAACCCGCCGACATGATCGCCTTCGCCGGCATCAAGCCGGGCAGCCGCGTCATGGACATCATGCCGGGGCAGGGCTACTTCACCCGCATCTTCGCCAAGGTCGTCGGCGACACGGGTTACGTCTACGCCTTCACGCCGACCGAGCTCGATCCCATCATCCAGAAGCGCCTGCCCGGCGCCGACGTGAAGAAGCAGTTCGCGGCCTATCCCAACGTCGCCGCGCTGCACGTCCCGGCCAACCAGATCTTCGCGCCCGAGTCGCTCGACGTGGTGTGGACGGCGCAGAACTATCACGACATGCACGATCCGTTCATGGCGCCGGCGGATCTGAGCATCATCAACAAGGCGATCTATGCCGCGCTCAAGCCGGGCGGCATCTACATCGTGCTCGACCATTCGGCGCCGGACGGTTCGGGCCTCGCCGACACCAACACCACCCACCGCATCGACGAAGCGGTGGTCAAGAAGGAGGTCGAGGCCGCCGGCTTCAAGCTGATCGCCGAAAGCAACGTGTTGCGCAACAAGGCCGACCCGCGCGACAAGCTCGTCTTCGATCCCTCGATCCGCCATCATACCGACCAATTCATCCTGAAATTCCAGAAGCCCAGACACTGACAAGGACCTGAATGCGCGCCCGGACCGTCGCTTTTTCGCTCGTTTCGGGCGCCGTTCTCACCCTCGCCGCCGCGGCCGCCCAAGTCCCGGCGGTGCCGCCCTTGCCCGGCGCGCCGCCGCCCGCGCCGGCTGCGCCCGCGCCGGCGGCGCTGCCGCCGCCGCCCGGCGCCGCGCCCATCGTTCCCATCGCCGGACCGGCGCAGCGCTTTCGCGGCACCGTCGCCGAGCTCAACGGCCCCTTTCTCACCATCAAGACCGCCGACCGCAAGAGCGTCACGCTCGGCGTCACCATGGCGACGCGGGTGATCCACAACCGCATGCTCAAGATCACCGACCTGCAGCCCGGCTGGTATGTCGGCGCCCTGGTGCTGAAAGCGCCCGACGGCAAGCTCAGAGGGCAGGGCGTGCGCGTCTATCCCGCCAGCGCGCGCGGCCAGAACGAAGGCGCCTATCAGGCCGATCCCGCCAACCCGCTGCGCCTGATGATCGTCGGCGCCGTCACCACGGTGACGCCCGGCGGCATCGGCGGCCTTTTCACC
>CAYXMO010000054.1:0-13972 GCA_964465935.1 uncultured Rhizobium sp. | reverse complement strand
AAAATATCGTTTGTAACTTTCGTTCGCGCGAAAATAATTTCCTTTCGTGGGTTGGAGCAGTCGCGGTCAAACCAAAGGGCGCAGGGAGCCGCGCTTTTTGGAGGGCCGTGAGGGTCTGCTCACAATTGTGGGGATTTAGCAGAGGTGGTGCTGCGACCGAGTCGGTTCAAGAGGGGCGGCCAAATTTTTTGGAGCCCCTACTGCTCCGGCTGCCAGAGCTCGATTTTGGTGCCGTCGGGGTCGAGAATCCACGCGAACTTTCCCATACCAGCCATCTGTTGGCGGCCGTTCACTGCGACGCCTTTCGCTTCAAGCCCCGCCAGAAATCCGTCGAGGTCGTCAACCGCGAAGTTGATCATGTACTCGCGCGTCGATGGCTTGAAATAGCCTGTGTCCTTGTTGAAGGGCGCCCATACGCCAAAGGCAGGTCCGCTTCCTTCGGCACGGATCATCGCGCCGCCCCAATCCTCGATTTTCAGGCCGAGCGTGTCGCGATACCACGCGGAAAGCGCCTGCGGATCGGGACTGTGAAAGAACACGCCGCCGAATGCCGTGATGCGCGCCATCTTCGAACCCTCTCTTGCCGGCGCCCTTGTTGCCGCCCGTTGTGCGGTGATGCGGCTCCTAGACCGAGAAGCTCGTGCCGCAGCCGCAGCTCGATTGGGCGTTCGGGTTGTTGACCTTGAAGGCGGCGCCGATCAGGTCGTTGGTGAAGTCGATCTGCGCCCCTTTAAGAAAGTCGAGGCTGACCGGATCGATCAGCACCGTGGCGCCGCCCTCTTCGATCACCAGGTCGTCGTCCATCCGGGCGTCGTCGAGCGCGAAATTGTACTGAAAGCCCGAGCAGCCGCCGCCGGTCACCGCCAGCCGCAGCATGGTGGGGGAGGGTTCCGACTTGAGGATCTCCGCGATGCGCCTGGCGGCGCGGGCGGACAAGGTGACGGGCAGGGCGGTTTCGACGGTCATCCCGTCTATGTAGTACCTGGCGGCGCGGGAAAAAAGGGGTTCACGCGCATGGCCCGCCGACGCGGGTGACCGCGGCGGGGTTGAAATCCACGTTCTGGTGTATATACTGTTGGGTATATACATTGGAGCGTCCATGGCCACCGCCAAGGTTTTCAAATCGGGAAACAGCCAGGCTCTGCGCCTGCCCAAGGAATTCCGCATGCGCGGCGACGAAGTCGAAATCTTCCGGCGCGGCGACGAAATCGTCCTGCGCGACAAGCCGCGCACGATGAAAGACGCCTTCGCCCTTCTGGCCGATCTCGAACCCTTCGACCGCCACGACACTCCGCCGCAGAAGCGCAAGGGCCGGTGAGGCGTGCGCTACCTGCTGGATACCAACATCTGCATCTACATCCGGCAGAAACGCCCGGCGGAGGTCCTGCGGCGCTTCGAGCGGCTGACCGTGGGAGACGCGGCCATCTCGGCCGTCACCTATGGCGAATTGCGCTACGGCGCGGAGAAAAGCGCATCGCGTGCCGCGGCCCTGCGCCGGCTGCAGGATTTGGTTGGATTGATACCGGTCCTTCCGCTGGCAGCCACGGTGGGCGAGCGCTACGGCGAAATCCGCGCCGTGCTGGAGCAGGCGGGCCAGGTGATCGGGAACAACGATCTTTGGATCGCGGCGCATGCCAAAGATGCCGGCTTGACGCTGGTGTCGAACAACGAGCGTGAATTCAGACGGGTGCCGGGGCTCAAGGTCGAGAACTGGGCCGCGTTGCCGTAGGTCTTCTACGGCCCGTCAGCCGAAGGTGAAATCGCCGGCATTGAGCTGCGAGAGCGTCACGTTGTGGAGCGTGATGTGGTTATAGGCGTCGAAGGCGATGAGCGTATCGGCGCCGGCTTGGTGCATCAGCGGCTGCAGGGCGGCGAAGCTGGCGATGCCGTAACCGCGCAGGTCGAGGATATCGTTGCTCGCGTTGCCGGGCGTAAAGTCCGTCACGGTGTCGAACCCGTCGCCATTGGCGAAGACGAAGTGGTCGTCTCCCAACCCGCCGGAGAGCGTGTCGTTGCCGATGCCGCCAGTGAGCGTGTCGTTGCCCGTGCCGCCGACGATGATGTTGTCGAGCGCGTTTCCGCTGCCGGCGAAATTGCCCGATCCGGTATAGGTCAGGTTCTCGACATTGGCGCGCAAGGTGTAGGCCGCCAGCGCGGTCTGCACGATGTCGATGCCTTCGCCCGCGAACTCGATGACCGAGTCCCCGATGGCGCCTACGACATAGGTGTCGTTGCCGGTGCCGCCCTGCAGTGTGTTCGCGGTTCCCGTCCCGCCCGTCAGCGTGTCGTTGCCCGCTCCGCCGATCAGATAGTCGCCGCCCGTGCCGCCGATGATGACGTTGTCGAGCGCGTTGCCGTTGCCGGTGAAACTGCCCGAGCCTGTATAGGTGAGGTTCTCGACATTGGCGCCCAAGGTGTAGGCCGCCAGCGCCGTGCGTACCGTGTCGGTGCCTTCGCCCGCGAACTCGACGACGTTGTCGCCGGCGTCGACCAAATAGGTGTCGTTTCCCAGATTGCCTTGCAGCCTGTCGTTTCCGCCGCCGCCGGCGAGCGTATCGTTGCCGTTTCCGCCAAAGATCGCGTTGTCGAGCGCGTTTCCGGTGCCGGTGAAACTGCCAAGACCGATATAGGAGAGGCTCTCGACATTGGCGCTCAAGGTGTAGGTGGCCAGGGTTGTCTGTACCCAGTCGTCGCCTTCGCCCGCGAACTCAATGACCGAATCTCCGGCGGCGCTTACGAAATAGGTGTCGTTGCCGCTGCCGCCCTGCAACGTGTTCGGCGTTCCGGTCCCTCCCATCAGCGTGTCGTTGCCGGCCCCGCCGATCAAGTAGTCGCCGCCCGCTCCGCCGGCCAGAATGTCGTCGGCCCCTCTACCGATCAGCACGTCGTTGAAAGCAGAACCCATGACGCTTTCGATGCTGGCGAGTGTATCGGTGCCGCCATAGCCGTTGCTGCCCGATCCGGCGGCAAGATTGATCGACACGGACGAAGGCGCCGCAGAGTAGTCCACCGTGTCGCGCCCCAAGCCGCCATCCAGCCGGTTATTTCCGCCGCCGCCGATGAGCGTGTCGTAGTTCGCTCCGCCAATGATCACGTTGTCGAGCGCGTTGCCGATGCCGGTGAAATAACCCGACCCGACATACGTCAAGTTCTCGAGATTTGCGCCCAAGGTGTAGACGTCCAACGTGGTCTGCACCGTGTCGGTGCCTTCGCCCGCGAACTCGATGATCGTGTCGCCGGCATCGCTTGTGACATAGGTGTCGTTGCCGGTGCCGCCCTGCAGCGCGTTCGGCGCTCCCGTCCCGCCGATCAGCGTGTCGTCGCCGGCGCCGCCGATCAGGTAGTCGCTGCCGGAGCCGCCATCCAGCGCGTCGTTGCCGCTGCCGCCGATGAGCGTATCGTTGCCGCCGAGTCCATAGATCGTGTCGTCGCCGCCCAGACCGTCGATGGTGTCGTCGCTGTCGGTGCCGGTGATAATGTCGTTGCCGTCGCTGGCCATGCGCGCAATGTATGCGCTGCACGGGCCGTTCAAAAGAGGTTAAAAGGCCTCTTATGCCCCAGGGCTCCTTGATTCCGCCTCTGTACCAGCCGCCGGCGCAACGCGCGGCGTTCGCGACGCGGCCGGCGATCAGCCTGGGGCGGTTCCATGCGGAACCCGAGAGCGCGACGCGGACCTGCTATCAGCGCGACCGCGACCGCATCATCCATTCGGCGGCGTTCCGCCGGCTCAAGCACAAGACCCAGGTCTTCGTGCAGCACGAAGGCGACTATTACCGCACGCGGCTGACGCATTCGCTGGAAGTGGCGCAGATCGCCCGCAGCCTCGCGCGGGTGCTGGCGCTGGACGAGGATCTGGCCGAGACCCTGGCGCTGGCGCACGACCTCGGCCACACCCCGTTCGGCCATGCCGGCGAGGACGCGCTGAACGCCGCGACGCTGGATTTCGGCGGCTTCGATCACAATGCGCATAGCCTCAGGCTCGTGACCAAGCTGGAGCACCGCTATGCGGCTTATGACGGATTGAATCTGACCTGGGAAACGCTGGAGGGACTGGTCAAGCACAACGGTCCGCTCAGGCCGCCGCTCGCCGGACCTATTCAATCGTTCGATGCGCGCTGGCCGCTCGATCTGGGCCGCTGGCCGTCGCTGGAGGCGCAGGTCGCGGCGCTGGCCGACGACATCGCCTATGTCAACCACGACATCGACGACGGGCTGCGCGCCGAGCTGTTCTCCATCGACGACCTTTTGGCCGCGCCGCTGGCGGGCGAGCATGCGAAAGCGATCGTCGCGCGCTTCGGGCGGCTGGAGCTGGGGCGGTTCATCGGCGAGCTCGTCCGTATACTGATGAGCCGGATGGTCGACGATTTGTTGGCTGAGACCCGGGGGCGCATCGACGCGGCCAAGCTGGCCTCAGCGCAGGACGTGCGGGCGCACAAGGGCGCGCTGGCAGGGTTCTCGGCGGCGATGGCCGAGGGGGTCGCGGCGCTCAAGCGCTTCCTGTTCGCGCATATGTACCGTCATCCGCGCGTCATGGTGCCGATCGGGCGGGCCAAGGCGGTGATCGGCGAACTGTTCGAGGCGTTCAGCGCCGATCCGGCGCTGCTGCCCCTCGACTGGGCCGGGCTCTGCGGCTCGCCCGGCGACACGGTCACGGGCGGGGTGGTGCGCGACTACATCGCCGGTATGACGGACCGATATGCTTTAAGCGAATATGCCCGTGTGTTCCGTAAGGAGATCGTGCTGTAGCTGGGGATTATTCGCGCCATGATTCGGGCGCAGGCGGGTGCTAGATTGCCGCCATAGATTCGGAGCCAAGGCAGATGGCCAATTACGAACGGGGATCGGACGACGTCCGCGTTTTCGACGGCGGCGAGGACGAAGACGATGTGGAGGGCTCGCGCCTTCCGCTCCTGATCGTCATTGCGCTGCTGGTCCTGGCGGCGTTCGGGGCGGTGGTCTGGCTCGCCTACCAGCGCGGCGTGCAGCAGGGCCATTCCGAAATCCCGCGCGTCATCGCCGCCGAGTCGGGCCCCGCCAAGGTGCCGCCCGCCGATGCCGGCGGCACGCCGACGCCGTATACGGGCCTGAAAATCTACCAGCAGCCGGCGCCCTCCGACGAGGAAGCCAACGCCGACACTGCGCCGCCGCCGGCCAAGCCGAACACGATGGCCGCACCGCCTCCGCCAGCGACGCCGCCGGTGACCAAGCCGCAGACGGCTCCCGTGGTGACGCCGCCGCCTGCGGCGATGATGGCGGCGAAGCCTCCGGCTCCGACCGTCAAGCCGCCGCCGGTCAAGCCGACGCCTGTGCCGACACAAGTCGTGGCAGCACCGCCGCCCGCCGTGACCAAGCCGCCGGTCGATACACCGGTCGCGACGCCGGCACCTGCTCCCGTTGCTACGGGTGCACTGCTGCAGATCGGCTCGTACAAGTCCGAGGCTGACGCCAATGCTGCCTGGGCGGCCTACAAGGCCAAGCATGCTTCGCTGGTCGCGGGCCTTGCGCCCGACATCAAGCAGGTCGATCTCGGCGCCAAGGGAACGTGGTATCGCCTGCGCATTCCGGGCGGCAAACCCTTGTGCCAGAAGCTCACGGCCGACGGCGGTGCATGCATCCCGACCAAGTGATCTTGGCCTGATCCTATGCGCATGCGCGCGATCTATGGCTGCGCCGGACCGGTTTTGGAGGCGGGCGAGCGCGACTTCTTCCGCGAGGCGCAGCCGCTCGGCTTCATCCTGTTCGGGCGCAACATCGCCAGCCCGGAACAGCTTCGCGCCCTGACCGCGGCGCTGCGCGAGACCGTCGGCGACGAGACAGCGCCGATCCTGATCGACCAGGAAGGCGGACGGGTGGCGCGGCTCAAACCGCCGCAGTGGATGGCGCGGCCGGCGGCGGCGCGCTTCGGCGAACTCTATGCCGCGCGCCGCGAGGCGGCGCTGGAAGCGGTCTATCTGAACGCGCGGCTGATCGCCCATGACCTGCGCGAAGCCGGGATCACGGTCGATTGCGCGCCGGTGCTCGACGTGCCGGTGGAGGGCGCCGACGCGGTGATCGGCGACCGCGCCTTCGCGTCCGATCCGCCGGCGATCATCGCGCTGGGGCGGGCGCAGATGGAAGGGTTAATGGAAGGTGGCGTTCTTCCCGTCATGAAGCACATGCCCGGCCATGGCCGCGCCACGGCGGATTCGCACCACGCGCTGCCACGCATCGCGGCCGCGGCGGAGGAGCTTTCCGCCAGCGATTTCGTGACCTTCCGCAGCCTCAGCACCTTTCCGATGGCGATGACGGCGCATGTCGTCTACGAGGCTATCGATCCACAGCGGCCTGCGACCACGAGTCCCAAGGTGATTCGCGACGTGATTCGCGGCGAAATCGGCTTCGACGGCCTGTTGATATCGGACGATCTTTCGATGAACGCGCTGGACGGCACGCTTTGCACGCGTACAAAGGCTGCACTGTTCGCAGGCTGCGATGCCGTGCTTCACTGCACCGGCAAGATGGACGAGATGCGCGACGTGGCGTCGGAAGCAAAACCGCTGGAAGGGCCCCCGCTGCGCCGCGCCGAGGCGGCGCTGGCGCATGTCAGCGCTCCCGGTGGGTTCGATCCGGCTGCGGCCGAGGCGCGGCTCGCGGACCTCATGGGCGGCGCGGCATGAGCGACGCGGGTGAGGATTTCGGCGACTTCGAAGCCAACGCGCCGCGCGGCGACGATGCGCTGATGATCGCGGTCGACGGCTTCGAAGGGCCGCTCGACCTGCTGCTGACCCTGGCGCGCAACCAGAAGGTCGACATCGCCAAGCTCTCGATCCTGAAGCTGGCGGACCAGTATCTGGAGTTCATCGAATCCGCCAAGAAGATGAACCTGGAGCTGGCGGCCGACTATCTGGTGATGGCGGCGTGGCTGGCTTACCTCAAATCGCGCCTGATCCTGCCGCAGCCGCCGAGCGTCGACGGCGAGCCGACGGCGGACGAGATGGCGACGCGGCTGCGCTGGCGGCTGCAGCGGCTCGAAGCGATGCGCCAGGCGGCGGCGCGGCTGATGGCCGGCGACCGGCTGGACCGCGACGTCTTCGCCCGCGGCGCGCCCGAGCCGGTCAATGTGGTCAAGCTGAAGACCTATAAGGACACGTTATACGATTTGCTCACGGCCTATGCGACGCAGCGGGTGCGCAAGCTGGGCGGGCAGACTTACGTCAAGCAGCACGCGCCGGTGCTCCTGATCGAGGAAGCGCGGGCGCGGCTGGAGCGGATGCTGGGCCGTATCTCGGACTGGAGCGGGCTGGACCGGCTCTTGCCGTTCGAATGGTCGGGCGGGCTGCGCCGCCGCTCGGCGCTCGCGAGCACGCTGCTCGCCTGCCTGGAGCTGGCACGCGACGGCAAGATCGAAATCCGCCAGATGGCCCCGTTCGAAGAGGTCTATATCCGTGACCGCACCGCAGAGGTAAGCCCATGAGTGGAGTTGCCCGCCTCGTCGCCAAGATCGAAACCGAAATGGGAGTGCAAGTGGAACACGGGGATACAGAGGCGCCAGCCGTCGCGGCTTTGGGCGTGAATCCCGAGCATCTGCGGATGGCCGAGGCGCTGCTGTTCGCGGCCGGCGAACCCTTGGACGCCAAAGCACTGTCACCATCGCTGCCGGAAGGCGCCGACGTGCCGACGCTGCTGGCCGAGCTTCAACGCATCTATGAAGGCCGTGGCGTAACCCTTTTGAATGTCGCGGGAAAATGGCAGTTCCGCACGGCGCCCGATCTCGCCTTCCTGCTGCGCAAGGAACAGCCCGAGCAGCGCCGCCTGTCGCGCGCCGCGATCGAGACGCTGGCGATCATCGCCTATCACCAGCCGGTGACGCGGGCCGAGATCGAGGACATCCGCGGCGTCATGCTGTCCAAGGGCACGATCGACGTGCTGATGGAGATCGGCTGGGTGAAGATCCGCGGCCGCAAGCGGACCCCGGGCCGCCCGGTGACCTTCGGCACCACCGAGGCGTTCCTGGTCCAGTTCGGGCTGGAGAGCGTCAACCACCTGCCGGGGACAGACGAGCTGAAAGCCGCCGGGTTCCTGGAGGCGATCCCGCCGGCCGGTTTCGACGTCCCCAACCCGAGCGACGAGCTCGGCCCGGACGAGGACCCCTATGTCGAGAGCGAGGACGCCGATCTTGCGACCGGTGGGCCGGAGTTGACGCCGTAGGCCGGCGTTCGTTCAGGATGCGATAAGGCCGCGCAGCGCGCTCCCCAACGCCTGGGCATCCTTGGCCGGCAACCGCCCGATGCGGCGGACGATTCGCGCAGCGTCGGCGGTGGCGATCTTTGACGGCCGAACCAGGGACGGTGCTGGCAAGCCGGAGACCTTCAGATCGGAGACGTCGATGTCTTCGCGCCATCGCCGATTGCCGGCGCTGGTGACCATGACCAGCCAGACCAGCCCGTGTTGCTTTTCGAGCGATGCCGCGCTCACCACGATGGCGGGCCGGCGCTTTTCGGCGAGACGGTCGGCGTAGGGGAACGGGACGACGACGACATCGAACGGCGCGAACATCTCAAAGCGACTTGTAGGCGCGCTCGTCCGCCTCGCTGGCCCATTCGGTGAAGGTCGCGAAGGGGTCGTCCTCGGTTTCGCCGCGCACCTTTTCGATCACGATACGATCGTTCTCGACGATGTAGCGGAGCAGGTCGCCGGCCTTGAGACCGAGCTTTTCCCGCACGGCCTTGGGGATAACCGTTTGTGCTTTCGAGGTCAGGCGGGAGACCGGTGCGTTCATGGTAAGAAATTACTACTTCTTACCGGCTCAGCGCAATCTCCACGATCTTGCTCCAAGCCCCATTGAAGGCTTGGGTATATTGCGTTCTGCTACCTTCCGCGCCGCGTTCGTGGCGCTGTGCTTTCGCTGTTCGCGGAAGAACTGGGGACTATCGAGATGAAACACTATTTGCAAACCGCCCTCGCGGCGGGATCGATTGCGCTTGCCTGCACGCTGGCGATCGGCGCGGCGCAAGGCGCGCCGCACAAGCTGTTGCCGAGGAGCTTCTACACCGTGCCCAAGCAGGACAAGATGAAGCCGCGCCTGCGCGACGACGACCAAGTCTATCGCTGCGAAGGACCGGTGACGCAGGTGATCGACATCGGCGACGAGAGTCTGCGGACGACGCCGGCCGTGTTCGGGTCCTCGCCCGGCGGCGGCATCGGCGGTCAGTTCGATCCCAATCCCTTGCTCGACGTGTTCGTCGACATTCCGGATGGCGCCTGCCTGGACGCGCATTTCAGCGGACTGGTCGGCAGCGGGCCACTCTACGGCAAGTCGGCGCTGGCGATGTTCGAAGTGACGGTACAGGCCGCCTCGCCGGTGTTTGCGCCGGGAACGGCGCTGATCGGGCACTTCCCGACGCCGTTCGGCGTGCCCAGCCCCGCCGTCGCGCTGGAACCGGAACGCGATGTCGACGAGATCGGCGCCAACTTCTTCATCCATGCCGGCGGCGGTCCGCGTGAGATCAAACCGGGCAAGAACCGCGTCATCGTGTGGTGGGCGGGCGGCCCCGGCGGCCCGGGCGCCGGCGCGATCGGTTCGGCCTTTGTGCTGAAGATGTATGTGAGAGGGCAGTAGCTTTGCGCGCAGCGAATGGCGGGTCACACGGCTCGCCATTCGCTCGCACTACCCAAGCAACTAGAAGTAGAACCGACACCGGGTTGTGACATTCGGCTTCGGTAAAATGATGTCATGACGAAGATGGAAATGGCCATCGCCAAGCTGCTCGCTTTGCCGCCCGAGCGGCAGGAAGAGTTGGCCGACTATTTGATCGACTTGGCCGAGGGTGAAGAGCACCCTTATCAGTTGACGGACGAACAACTGGCCGATGTCGAACTTTCTAAGAAGGAAGCGGACGAGGGCAAGTTCGCATCAGAAGCTGAAATCGCAGCGCTGTGGAAACGCGCCGGCCTCTCCAAATAATCGTCATCGCCGGCCTTGTGCCAGCGACTCATGATCACGGAGGTTGCCGGACGTCACGCAGTGTGCGTCACCGGGCAAGCCCGGTGATTGCAAGCTTGGGTGATCATGGATGGCCGGCACGAGGCCGGCCATGACGATCGTGGTTGGCTATTGAGCATAGGGACCTAATCCTCGAGCTCCACCACCACCGCTTCGCCGCGTTCCAGCGCGATGGCGAGGTCGCCTTTGCGCAAGGCACGCGCGTCGTTGCCGAACACCTGCGCGCGCCAGCCGTGCAGGGCGGGGACGCCTTCGTCTTCCTCGGCTGCCAGGCGCTCGATGTCGTCGGCGTTGGCGATCAGGCGCGGCGCGACGCCGACCGCTTCGGCGCGCAGACGCAGCAGCGTCTTGAGCAGATCGACGGCGGCCTGGCTGGGCTCGCGGCGGCGGCGCGGGCGGTCGTGCTCGATGGGTTCGGGCGCCTTGAGGTGCCGGCCTTCCTCGATCGCGTCCATCAGGCCCTTGCCGAGGCGCGACGCGGCGAAGCCCTTGGGCACGGCGCGGATGCTTTCGAGCTTGTCGGCGCTGTCGGGGGGATGGGCCGCGATCTCCATCAGCGCTTCGTCCTTCAGCACGCGGCCGCGCGGGATGTCGCGCAGCTGCGCCTCGCGCTCGCGCCAGGCGGCGAGCGCCGCGATCATCGACAGGAAGCGCTTGTTGGCGGTGCGCGGCTTGAGGCGCTTCCAGGCGGTGTCGGGCTCCATCTCGTAGAGCTTGGGGTCCTGCAGCGCCGCGATCTCCTCCTGCACCCATTGGCTGCGGCCGGTCTTCTCCAGGTTCTTTTTCAGGAACTCGTAGATCGTGCGCAGATGGGTGACGTCGCCGATGGCATAGTCGAGCTGCTTCTGGCTCAGCGGCCGGCGCGACCAGTCGGTGAAGCGCGAGGACTTGTCGATCTCGACCCGCGCGATCTTGCGGCACAGCGTCTCGTAGGACGCCGCATCGCCGAAGCCGGCGACCATGGCGGCGATCTGGCTGTCGAACAGCGGATCGGGGAGGACGCCGCCCTGGTGGTGGAAAATCTCGATGTCCTGGCGCGCCGCGTGCAGCACCTTGACGATGCCGGGCTTGCGCAGCAGGTCGTAGAACGGCGTCAGGTCGATGCCGTCGGCGAGGGGATCGACGATGGCCTCGACGCCGGGCGCCGCGACCTGGATCAGGCAGAGCTTGGGCCAATAGGTCTGGTCGCGCATGAACTCGGTGTCGAGAGCCAGATAGGGCGCGCCCTCGAGTTCGGCGACCAGGGCCTTCAGATCGGGCGTGGTTTCGATAATCCGCATTGGACGGTGATAGCGGATTCTCAGGCCCCGTGCGCGCGGCTATTTGGCCTTGAGACCGACAATCCGGCCCGGGACCCCCGCCGCGTCGAAGTAATGCACAGCTCCGACTTCCTGGTATTCCAGAACCGTCCGCAGGCCGTTGGCGGCAGTGGTCGACGACAAGGTCTTGGACGCGAACGACACCGGCTTGCCGTTAACCAGCGCTTCCGTCGCGGCGCGCCCCTGGAGGGTCCCGGGACCGCCGAGACTGAGGCCGAGGATGCGCGCGATGGTCGGCGCGATGTCGGCGTTGCTGACCGGCGTGGGGTCGGCGAAGCCCTTTTTGAAGTCGGGACCGATCGCGGCCATGAAGTTGCGGGTGTCGGCGCGGCTGAAGGTGCCGTGCATACCCTGGCCGGTGTGCAGGCCGGTATCGGCGATCTCGGCGGCGCAGAGCAGGGCGATGAGCTTGCAGTCCTTGGCCAGGAAGGAACGGAAGCCGACGACGATGGACGGCTGCGGCACCGTCGCCGAGCCGATCAGGTTGATCGCGCTCATCGGCAAGGCACCGGCATAGGCCTTCGGGTCGGCCTTGATCAGCGCATCGTTGACGAACAGGCCGCCGACATAAGGCGCCTCGACCAGCTTGGCGTAGATCGCCTTGGCGGTCGCGGCAGGATTGGCGCCACGGGCGTAGATGAAGTCGGTGCCGCCATTGGCGGCGATCACGGCGAGCGGCGCGTCGGGCGTCGGGCCAATGAGAGCGTTGCCGCCGGACGGACGGTCGCCATTGTCGCGGATGACCTCGGTGTTGTTGCGGTCGGGATCGAAGATCGGCTGGCCGCCGAGCCACCCCGCGACGTCGAAGGCGAGGAAGCCTTGCGGCATCGAGGCGGGCGGCGTCGAGCCGTCGGTTGGGATGCCCTTGGCGATGGTGGAGAAGCCATGATCGGCGGTGACGAAGATGTCGGTGTTGCCGTCCATGCCGGCAAGCTTGAGCGCCTCCATCAGGGCGTGAAGCTGGAAATCGGCGCTGGCGATGGCGATGCGCGCGGTCGGGCTGTTGATGCCGGGGACGAGATGGCCTTCGCTGTCGGTGGCGCTGTGCTGCGTCGCGTCGGGATCGCGCGACCAGTAGAGCATGACGAAGGGCTTGCCGTTGTCCTTGAGCGAGGGCAGCAGCGACTGCGCCGCGATCGACAGCAGCCAGGATTGCTGGGTCAGGTTGGGCGCGGCGGTCAGCGGCGGTTGCGCATCGCCGGTGAAGGTCAAGGCGTCGCCGGCGAGGCCGCCATGCAGCATCGTGCTCTTGGTGGGCGTGCCGTCGAAATTGGTGGCGCGGTTGGTGGCGTCGTCGATGAAGATGCCGAGCGGATCGTCGACGCGGGCGTCCTTGGAATCGAGCGAGGCGAGATTCTGGATCGCGGCCGGGCCCTTCTTGCCCAGGATCGCGGTGTTGTAGCCGCCGGCCAGCGCCGCGCCGATCAGCGTCGTCTGGCCCATATAGCCGTCGCCGAAATGGCCTTTGACGTCGCGCAGGATGCAGTCGTCCTCGACGAAGGTGACGACGGCGTTGTCGTGGCAGGGCACCGGCCAATCGGTGAACAGCGTGTTGCCGTAGTTGCCGGTGTCGCCGAGATAGTGACCGCTGGCGATGGCGGAGGCGTTGGCAGTGGTGACCGTCGGATAGATCGAATGGCTGTTGGTGAAGTCGACGCCTTCCTTGCGGATGCGGGTGAAGGTCGGCGCGACGTCGGGCGTGACGCTGTCGTAGCGCAGGCCGTCGGCGACGAAGATGATGACGTTGCGCTTGCCGCTCGGCGCCGGGGCGGCCGGATGCGGCGCGGGACGATGCGCTGCGGGCTTCGCAGGCCGGTGCGCGGGCTTTGCCGGTTTGGACGCTGCGGGCAGGACGAGCGCGGCGCTCAAGACGGCCAGGACGGCGAGACGGACGCGCAGCATGCGTGGAATCCCCTTTTGCTGCCGCAGCTTAAGCCGTTAATTGCGACAGTTGCACTATGCAGGTTCGGGCCTTGACCACAGGGCCGATACCGGTCAAACACCCTGCGTTTTCAAAGGTTTTTCGCCATGCACGCCTATCGCACCCACACTTGCGGCCAGCTTCGCAAGGAACATGTCGGCGGGACCGTCCGGCTGTCCGGCTGGGTCAATCGGCGGCGCGACCATGGCGGGCTGATCTTCATCGACCTGCGCGACCATTACGGCATCACCCAATGCGTGATCGAGCCGGACGCCGCCGCGTTCGCCGAATGCGACAAGGTGCGCTCCGAATGGGTGGTGACGCTGACCGGCAAGGTGGTGGAGCGCTTCGCCGAAGCGGTGAACAAGGACCTGCCGACCGGCGAGGTGGAAATCCGCATCGAAGCCATCACGGTGCAAGCGACGGCGCCGGAGCTGCCGCTGCCGGTGTTCGGCGATCTCGAATATCCCGAAGAGACGCGGCTGAAATACCGCTTCCTGGACCTGCGCCGCGAGCGGCTGCATCGCAACATCGTGCTGCGCTCCAAGATCATCCAGTCGCTGCGCACGCGCATGATCGGGCAGGGCTTCACCGAATTCCAGACGCCGATCCTCACCGCGAGTTCGCCGGAAGGCGCGCGCGATTTCCTGGTGCCGTCGCGGCGCTATCCCGGACATTTCTACGCGTTGCCGCAAGCGCCGCAGCAGTTCAAGCAGCTGATCATGGTGGCGGGCTTCGACCGCTATTTCC
>CAYXMO010000053.1:0-14058 GCA_964465935.1 uncultured Rhizobium sp. | reverse complement strand
TGATGGTCGACCAGGTCGAAAGCTCGAAATAGAGCGAGTTGGGCATCGGCAGGTTTTTTTTGATCAGCTGCGTCCCCAGCCCCAGCAGCGGCATGACCGCGTCCAGGCTGAGCAGCGAATCGAAATCCGTACCCCCGACCCGCACCCCGTCATTGGCCAGAATGTCTGAGGTCCGGTCGGCCTTGCGCCGCCGCTCCGGCCCGATCCGGATGACCGTGAAGTCGGAGGTGCCGCCGCCGATGTCGGCGATCAGTACCGTCTCCTCTTTGGCCGCGGTCTCCTCGTAGTTATAGGCCGCCGCGATCGGCTCGTAGACGAAGGCGACGTGGCGGAACCCGACTTTGTTGGCGATGCCTTCCAGCACCCGCTGGGCCTTGGCGTCGGCGGCATCGTCGTCGTCGACGAAGCGCACCGGGCGGCCATGCACGACGGCGGTTAGCTCTTCCTGCGCAAAGGCTTCCGCCTTCTGCTTCAAGTGACGCACGAAGATTTCCACGACCTCGGTCAGCGCCACCATCTTGGAACCCAGCGCCGTCTTCTCATCGATCAAAGGCGAGCCCAGGATCGACTTCAGCGCCCGCATCAGCCGCCCGTCATGCTGGCCGATATAGGTCTCGATGGCGCCCGAGCCGAACAGGACGTTGCCCTTGTTCTCATAGTCGAAAAACACCGCCGAGGGGATCAGCGTCTCGCTGTCCTCGACCGGGGCCAGGGTCGGCGCGTTGCCGCGCACCACGCCGATCGCCGAATTGGAAGTGCCGAAATCGAGGCCACAGGCCGCCATGCGAATCCCCTGAAACGCGAGAGAAAGGGGATGTCATCTATTACGCAAGAGGCGGGCTTGCCAGTCTGTTTCTTGCGTTCTAAGATATCTCTTATCGTGGGATGTCCGAAAAACGGGCGTCCCATTTTTGTCTTTTTACGGATGATTTCATTCGGCCGCGAGCGCCGCCGGCCGGCGCAGTTCGCGCCACATCCAATAGAGCGCGACTACGATCACGTTCGGGATCCACGAGGTGTAGGCCAGCCACACCGAGGCCGCGCTGTAGCTATGGAAGCCGGCCATGAAGAAGAATGGGATTTGCAGGCGCAGCGTCACCGCGCCAAAGGTCATGGCATAGCTAAACGACATCAGCAGCCGGTGCAGATCGAATTTGCGCCCCACCGCGGCGCGCCAGGCGCCCAGTGTCGCCGCCAGCCAGCAGAAGGCGAGCGTGGCGAAGCCGATGCCGGCGACCGGCCCGCCCGATGCGTAAGGCGCGATCGACAGCGCCGCGAGGCCGGCGATGGTGCAGGCGATCACATAGGTGCGGCCCATGATGCGGTGCAGGCGCGGCCGCCTGGCGCGAATGCCGGGGATGAACTGGAAGGGGCCGACGAAGAGCGCGACCGGTGCGATCACCATATGCGCCAGCGCCTGGAACGGTACGCGCTCGACCACGCCGCGGATGCCCTCGTCGATCCCGAGCCAGATATGCGCCGGCACCGCGGCGAAGCGCAGCGAATAGACCGCAACGCTCACGGCGAGGAACGCCATGGTCCACAGGCTGAACCGGGTGATGCCATTGTCCGTCATCGCGCCCTCCTTGCAATCTTAACAATGTCCAGATAACCTAGGCGTGTATTTGAACAGTGTCAAGATGAGCCCGGCGAAGATTTCCGCGAACAAGCGTTCGGCGCCCAGGCGCGCCTATCACCATGGCGACCTCAAGGACCAGCTCGTCGCGGCGGCGGAGGCGATCATCCTGGAGCACGGCGTGGAAGGCTTCAGCCTGCGCGAGGCGGCGCGCCGCGCCGGGGTCTCGCCGGCGGCGCCGGCGCACCATTTCAAGGACGCCAAGGGCCTTTTGTCGGAAGTCGCGTTGCGCGGCTTCCGCGATTTCGGCGCCGCGCTGGACGCCGCCGACCGCGCCGGCGGCAGCGACGTGCAGGCGCGGCTGACCGGGCAAGGGCTCGCCTATGTCAATTTCGCGCTCAAGCATCCGGCGCGCTTCCAGCTCATGTTCACCCACGGCAAATGCGACATGAACTATCCCGGCCTGCGCGAGACCGGCGCCCGCGCCTTCGCCGTTCTGGAGCGCGCGGTGCGCGCGGCGTCGCGCCTGGGTCCGGGCGATGCGCTCACGGCGGAGGCGCTAGGCTTCCTGATGGCGGTGTGGTCGATCGTGCACGGCTTCTCGCATCTGGCGCTCGGCGGCGAGTTCGACTGGGCCGCCGCCGCGCAGGGCGGCAAGAAGGCGATCCTGGCGAGCTTCCTGCCGCTGACCCTCAAGCACCTGCCGGTGCCGACACGCTGACCGGCGTCAGAACACTTTATAGCCGCCGTCGATCACGATGGTGTCGCCGGTGTGGTACTTGGCGGCATCGGACGCGAGATAGACCGCGATGCCGCCGAAGTCTTCCGGCTGGCCCCAGCGGCGGATCGGCGCGCGCGCGATCACCTTGCTGTTGAACACGTCGCTGCCCTGCGCCCCCGCCGTCATGTCGGTCGCGATCCAGCCCGGCGCGATGGCGTTGGCGCGCACGCCATAGCGGCCATATTCGACCGCAAGGCCGCGCATGATCGAGATCACCGCGCCTTTGGTGCCGGCATAGGCCTGGTTGCGCGGCGCGCCGTCATAGGCCGAAAGACTGGAGATGCCGATCAGCGAGCCGCCGGCGTCGCCCTTGCCCGCGCGCTCGACCATGTGCTTGCAGGCTTCGCGGAAGGTGAAGAACAACCCTTCGGCATTCACCGCGTTCACGGCGCGCCAGGTGTCGAGCGTCATCTCGTGAAAGGAGCGGGCGCCGCGCCCGATGCCGGCATTGGCGATCACGGTGTCGACGCGGCCGAACTCGTGGATCAACGCGCCCATGGAGTCCGTCACTTCGTTCTCGTTCGCGACGTTGACCTTGCGCGCGCCCACGCGCTTGCCGTGCGCCTTCAGCTTGGCGACCGCCTCGGCGTTCTTGTCGTCCTTGGTGCCCCAGATCACGACGTCGGCGCCGGCCTGCGCCATCGCGTCGGCCATGCCGAGGCCGATGCCGCCATTGCCGCCGGTGACCAGCGCGACTTTTCCCGTCAGATCGAACGGCTTGTACATTTGGTTCCCTCCCGTTTTCGCTGCGGCGAACCTAGAGGCTGCCCGGAGCCCAGGCAACTCGCGGTAACCATGTCGAGCGCGCCCGCCTCCCAATTGTCGCCCGGCTATGGAATACTCATATCCGACAGGTGGGGCAGAGCATGACATCCGAGATCGCGGTGATGAACCAGCGCGCCGTCGCGCTCGCGGCGGACTCGGCGGTCACGCTGATCGACGGCGGCACCGTCGTGGTGCGCAACGACCAGCGCAAGCTCTACAATCTGGTCGGCGGCCTTCCCGTCGGCGTCATGTTCTTCGGCGTCGCCGACATGATGGGCCATCCCTGGGAACATTTGATCGAGCACTACCAGAAGGTTGCCAAGGCCGGCGCCAGGCCGCACATCCGCGACTACGCGGCCTCGTTCGTCGGCATGCTCGACAACCTCGAAGAGTTCTTCCCCAAGGAGCGCCAGCGCGACGAGTACAAGCGCCTGCTCGCCTCGGTGTTCCGCTACATCTTCCATCTCGCGCAATATTTGCGCGAATCCGGCGGCGAAGCGCGCCAGAGCATCAGCGACACCACCATCCTGGAAGAAGCCATCGAGCGGGTGTGGCGCGACTACCAGTTCCGCGACGACGGCAGCCCGCGCGGCAATCTCAGCTGTTTCCCCGCCGGCTTCGCCGAGAACATCCGGCGCAACTACACCGCCGAGACCGACGAGCTGATCGCCTACGGCTTCCAGCCCTTCGGCCTCGGCAAGCAGGCGGTGCAGCACCTGAAGGAGATCGCGGTCTTCTGCGTGGTGAAGGACCTGTTCCTCGAAGACGTCACGGGCCTCGTCTTCGCCGGCTTCGGGGCGGAGGAGCGCTATCCCGTCGTCACCACCTGGTTCGTCTCGGCCATCGTCGGCGGCATCGTCAAGCGCGCCGAGGCCTCGTTCGACCAGATCGACGGCGACACCCGCTCCAAGATCCGCGTCTTCGCCGACAGCGAAGTCACCAACGCCTTCATCCGCGGCATCGATTTCAACCTGGAGCGCCGCGTCTATGGCGCGCTCAACATGCTGATGCACGGCCTGGTCGACCAGGTGATCGGTTCTTTCCCTAACGCCGATTCCGCGACCAAGGAACAGGTGCGCCAGCAGTTCCAGTCCAGCTACATCCCGCAATATTTCGAAGTCTTCCGCGCCATCATCGGCGACTATCAGCAGCACGCCTATATCAATCCCGTGCTGCGGGTGCTGGAGATCGCTTCGCGCAACGAGCTGGCCGAGACGGCGCGCGAGCTGGTCTCGCTCAACGTCTTCAAGAAGCGTATCATGGCGCAGAAGCAGACGGTCGGCGGCGCCATCGACGTCGCGATCATCAGCCGCGAAGGCGGCTTTCAATGGCACTCACGGCAAGGTGGAGGCTGAGCATGGCCGAGCAACGCAGCACCGGTTCCCTGGCCGACGGCGCCGAGCGCCTCGAGCGGCTGATCCGCGGCGTCAAGGATCGCCAGTTCTCCGAAGCGCACATGGCGCCGGAACCCAAATCCGTGTCCAACGCCTTCGCCGTCAGCCCGGAAGAGACCTGGTCCAAGAAATACATGACCGCCGGGATCGGCCCGCACGAGTTCAAGCCGGTCCAGATGCCGGCAGTGCCGGTCGCGGTCGCTCCGGCGGCGGCACAGCCGCTCAAGCCGGCGCCGATGACCCTGGAACCGGCCATGGAAGTGCAGGCTCCCCGGCCCGCGCCCAAGGCGCCCGAGCCGGCGGTGCAGGCCAAGCCAGCCCCCCGTCCCGGCCGCGACATCCGGCCCAGCCCGATCGGCCAGGCCATCGCCAAGCCGCAGCGCAAGCGCTCCTGGTTCGGCCGACTGGTCAAGGACTAGGCCCGGCCACAAATCGCCGCAAATTGCCGGCAAATCCGCCTCGTCACAGCGCGGCACATGTCCCGTTTGAGCCCGCCGCCGGTTTCTGGGATAAGCTGCGTCGACCGTTACAGGAGTCGAACAGTATGAAGCGTTTCGGGGCCATTCTGGCCGCGCTGACCGCGTTCTTGTCGTTCGCGGCCATGGAGGCCAAGGCCGCCGATCCGTCGCTGAGCTCGGAGGCGAATGCGGCCTATCTGCGCGCCAACGCCACCAAGCCTGGCGTCGTCACCCGCCCCAGCGGGCTGCAGTACAACGTTGTGAAAAGCGGTTTCGGGGGCCGCGCCGGCCCGCTCGACACGGTCGAGGTCAACTACACCGGCATGCTGATCAACGGCAAGGTGTTCGACGGCACCGAGCCGCTGACGCCTGCGACCTTCACGGTCAACAAGCTGATCCCGGGCTGGACCGAGGCGCTCAGCCTGATGCGCCAGGGCGACCGCTGGCATCTGGTCATCCCGGCCAATCTCGCTTATGGCGCGCGCGGTGCCGGCGACGGGCTGATCCCGCCCAACCAGGTGTTGGTATTCGACATGGAACTGCTGTCGATCAAACCCTACGTCAAACCGCAGCATGATCCGGACGATCCGGACGCCGACCAGCACTAGCGTGGAACCGGACGGCCTCATCGGAACTTGATATAAACGGAAAATGGTGCGGCCAAACCGCATCGTGGGGCACATAGGAACGTGTTCAAGGCAGTCCTCAGCGGCTGGCGGCATCGGGTGGGGGGCGGCAGGCTCCGGATGGCGTTCGCGCTCCTGCTCGTGGTCGGCGCCTCGGTCATGTTCTGGGCCAGCCGCGACTACACCGTGGTGGCGCCCGATTGGGACGGCCAGATCAGCGGCATCACCTACAATCCCAGCCACGTCTTCAGCCTGCGCGACAATCTGAAAATCCCACCAGCGCAGATCGACCGCGACATGGCGCAACTCTCGCAGCTCACCTACCGCGTGCGCACCTACACGGTGGCGGGCGGCATGGACAAGGTGCCGGAGATCGCCGGCCGCTATGGGATCAAGGTCTCGCTCGGCTGCTGGATATCCGCCGATCTCGACCAGAACGAGACCGAGCTGGCGCTCTGCACCAAGACGGCGCTCGCCAACCGCCGCGTCATAGACCGCGTCTTCGTCGGCAACGAAGCGATCCTGATGGGCTTCGTCACGCCCGACCAGCTTAACGGCTACATCAAGCGCGTGCGCGCGATCCTGCCGCGCCGCATCCAGGTCACGACCGCGGAGCCGTGGTCGACCTGGCTCTTGACGCCGGAGATCGGTGAATATGTCGACGTCGTCTCGGTGCACCTGCTGCCCTATTGGGAAGGCATGTCGGCGCAGGATTCGCTGCGCTTCCTCGAACACGCCTACAACGACGTGCAGGAGGAATTCCCCGACAAGGTGATCGTGGTCGGTGAAGCCGGCTGGCCGTCGGAAGGGCGCACCAAGCGCTTCGCGATTCCCTCGGTCGCCAACGAAGCCTATTTCATGCGCGCCTTCGTGCAGCTCGCCAACGAGAAGGGCTACGACTACTACCTGGTCGAAGCCTACGACCAGCCCTGGAAGGTCAGCAACGAAGGCTCGGTCGGCGCCAGCTGGGGCATGTTCGACGCGACGGGCCAGGAGAAGTTCAGCTTCAGCGGCCTGCTGCGCACCTTCCCCGAATGGCGGACCTTCGCCTTGTTCGGCTCCGTCCTCACCTTGGCGCTCGGCCTTCTGATCCTCGGCTGGATGCCGCGCATGCGCCAGCAGGGCTATCTGGTGATGGGCGGATTGGTGGCGGTGGTTTCGACCGGCCTGCTGGTGCTGATCGACGCCAGCTCGCTCGAATATGTCGAGCCCGGCGATCTCGCCATGATCATCGCGATGGTGCCGCTGGTGCTGCTGGCCTCGACCGTGATCCTGACCGAAGGCATCGAGCTCGCGGCCAGCCTGTGGCGGGTCGAGCGCCGCGAGGTCCGCGCCGCGATCCCGCAGGTCAGCCCGCGCGTCAGCATCCATGTGCCCTGCTATAACGAGCCGCCGGCTATGGTGATCGAGACGCTGAACGCGCTGGCGCGGCTCGACTACGACAATTTCGAGGTCCTGCTGCTCGACAACAACACCCCGGACCGCGAGACCTGGGCGCCGGTCGAGGCGCATTGCGCCGCGCTGGGCGAGCGCTTCCGCTTCTTCCACTACGACAACATGGCCGGCTTCAAGGCCGGCGCGCTCAACGAAGCGCTGAAGCTCACCGACCCGGCGGCGGTCTACATCGCGGTGATCGACAGCGACTATCAGGTCGAGCCGTTCTGGCTGCGCCGGGCGCTGCCCTATTTCGCGACCGAGAGCATCGCTGTGGTGCAGGGGCCGCAGGACTACCGCGACGCCCACCAGAGCGTCTTCAAAGCGATGGCCTATGAGGAATATCGCGGCTTCTTCCAGATCGGCATGGTCGAGCGCAACGAGCACAACGCCATCATCCAGCACGGCACGATGACGATCGTGCGCCGCCATGCCCTCGAAGAGGTCGGCGGCTGGGCGATGTGGTGCATCACCGAGGACACCGAGCTCGGCCTCAAGCTGTTCGAAGCCGGCTACGGCGCCGCCTATATCCCCGAAGCCATGGGCTATGGCGTGATGCCCGATACGCTCGACGCCTTCATCGGCCAGCGCTACCGCTGGGTCTATGGCGCGATGCAAATCATGAAGCGCCACGCCGGCGCGATCTTCCTGGGCCGCACCAAGCTGTCGGCGGCGCAGCGCTATCAGTTCCTGGTCGGCTGGCTGCCGTGGATTTCCGACGGCCTGGGCATGCTCGTCACCTATATGGCGCTGATCTGGACCGCGCTGATGTGGGCGGCGCCGCAGACCTTCGACGTGCCGCTGCCGGCGCTGTCGGCCGCGGCGCTGGCGCTGTTCGCCGCCAAAACGCTCAAGACGCTGCTGCTCTATCCGCAGAAAGTGCGCTCCGGCATGAAGGGCGCGATCATCGCTTCGGTCGCCGGGCTGTCTACGACACACGCCGTCGGCAAGGCGGTGCTCGCCGGCCTGGTGACGCGCGGCGCGCCGTTCCTGCGCACCCCCAAATGCGAGGATCAGGCGCTGCTCAGCCAGGCATTGCGCAAGGTGTGGCAGGAGACGACGCTGCTGGGCCTGTGCCTGCTGGCGCTGCTCTCGCTCGCCACCGGCCCGTCGTTGGACGATCCCGCGATCCAGCTGTGGATGGTGATGATCTCGGTGCAGAGCCTTCCCTACCTCGCGACGGTGGTGACCGCCTCGGTCAGCGCGGTGTCGAACAAGCAGCGCGCAGCGAACGCCGCAGCGGCGGCGGTGGTGGCGGCGAACGCGCAGACCGCCGAACCGGTGCTGCCGAAGGCGGCGTAGCGCTACAGCGCCACCACTTTTCCCGGATTGAGAATGTTCTTCGGGTCCAGCGTCCGCTTCAGCGCCCGCATCACGTTGAGTTCCGCCTCGCTCTTGTAACGGACGAGCTGGCCGCGCTTCTGCACCCCGATGCCATGCTCGGCGCTGATCGAGCCGCCGAAATCGTGGACGATGTCGTGCACGATCCGCTGCACGTCTTCCCAGCGCGCCAGGAACGCGGCGACATCGCCGCCCACAGGGGCGCTGAAGTTGAAATGGATGTTGCCGTCGCCGATATGGCCGAAGCTCACCGGCCGCGCTCCGGGCAGGACGCGCAGGACCGCTGCCGTCGCTTTCTCGATGAACGCCGGGATCGCGCTTAACGGCACCGAGACGTCGTGCTTGATCGAGCCGCCTTCGCGCTTCTGCGCCTCCGACATGTTCTCGCGCAAGGCCCAGAGTGCCGCGCGCTGGGCGTCGTTCGCGGCGATAACGGCATCGGCGACGCTTGACGCCAGCGCCGCTTCGAACACGGCGTCGAGGCCGAACGCCGACGCGCTCGTGGCTTCAATCAGCACATACCAGGGCGCGGGCGCGGGCAACGGATCGCGCGCCCCCGGGATATGCGCCGTGACGAACTCCAGGCCGATGCGCGGCAGGATCTCGAACGCCGAGATCAACCCGCCGGTCGCGGCCTGCATCGTGGCAAGCAGGTCCACCGCCGCCTGCGGCGACGGCACGGCGGCGAAAGCGGTGGCGCGCACCGCCGGCTTGGCAAACAGCTTCAGCACCGCCGCGGTAATGACGCCCAGCGTGCCCTCGGCGCCGATGAAAAGCTGCTTGAGATCGTAGCCGGTGTTGTCCTTGCGCAAGCTGCGCATCATTTCGAGCACGCGCCCGTCGGCGAGCACGACTTCCAGCCCCAGCACCAGGTCGCGCGCCATGCCGTAGCGCAGCACCGCGACGCCGCCGGCATTGGTCGAGAGGTTGCCGCCGATGGTCGCCGTTCCCTCCGCCGCCAGGCTGAGCGGAAACAGCAACCCGGCGTCGTCCGCCGCCTGCTGCGCCGCCGCCAGCACCACGCCGGCCTCGACGCTCAGCGTCTGGGCCGCGGCGTCCAGCGCCCGCACCTTGTTCATCCGCGTGAGACTCAGCACGACTTCGCCGTCGAACGCGATCTGCCCGCCGACCAGGCCGGTATTGCCGCCCTGCGGCACGACCGCGGTGCCGGTCTCGTTGCAGATCGCGAGCAGGGCGCTGACCTCGGCCGCCGTCGCCGGCTTGAGCAGCAGCGGCGAGCGTCCCTTGTATTTGCCGCGCCATTCCTCGATATGCGGCGCGATCTCGGCGGCGTCCTCCGAGAAACCCTTGGGTCCCACCGCCGCCTTCAATCGTGCGAGCGTGTCGGCGTTCATGGTGTCTCGCGCGGCGCAGCGGCGCGCGCCAGCCGGTCGTTGATCGCTTCGCCGAGGCCATGCCGCGGCACCGGCATCGCAGCGATGGCGTGCGCGCCCGAGGCATCGAGCTTGTGCAGCATGGCGAACAGATTGGCCGCCGCTTCGGTCAGGTCGCCGGCGACACTGAGATTCAGCGTCGTCCGTGCCCCCGTCGGCACCAGGGCTCCGAACGCCAGCAGGGCCTCGTCCGGCTTGACCGTCATCGCCTCCAGCCGCAGCGCCGCGCGCGGCGCGTAGTGACTTGCCAGTTGCCCCGGCGATTGCACTTTAGCGTTGCTCGCCGCCGCCAGTGGGCCGACGGCCGCCTCGATCGTCTCGCGCGCGATCGCGCCGGCGCGCAGCAGCACCGGCTTGCCGCCGTCGAAACCGATCACGCTTGATTCCAGCCCCAGCGGCGTCGCGCCGCCGTCGAGAATGAGATCGACTTTGCCGCCCAGGCTCTGTGCCACGTGCTGTGCCGTCGTCGCGGTGATGCGGCCCGAAGCGTTGGCGCTGGGCGCCGCTATCGCCAGGCCGCTCGCCGCTAGCAGCTTCGCCGCGGCCGGATGCGCCGGCACGCGCAACGCCACGGTGTCGAGACCCGCGCTCACCAGTTCCGACAGGCCGCAATCGCCGCGCCGCGGCAGCACCAGCGTCAACGCCCCAGGCCACAACGCCGCCGCCAGCCTGCGCGCGACATCGTTGAACAGCGCATGACGTTCGGCCTCGGCGAGGCTGGCGACATGCACGATCAAGGGATTGAAGGCCGGCCGGCCTTTGGCCTCGAACACCCGCGCCACGGCGCGCCCATTGGCCGCGTCGGCGCCCAGGCCATAGACCGTCTCGGTCGGGAACGCCACCAGGCCGCCGCCGCGCAGCACGCGTGCCGCTTCGGCGATGGCGCGCGCGTCGGCGGGACGCAGATTGGAGGTGGCCGTCTTGTCCATCGGCCCTCTATAGCCGAATTCAGGGCGCTTTTGTCGCCGTCAGGTCGACGGTGATGGTCACGGCATGCGCCACCGGCGTCTCGCCCGCCCACTCGCCGGTGCCGAGGCCGAAATCGATCCGCGACACCACCGCCTTGCCGACCATATGCGCCGTGTTGCCGGCCAGCGTCAGGGTGAAGGGCAGGGTGAGCGGCTTGGTCACGCCATGCAGGCTGAGCCGCCCCGTCGCGACATAGGCGTTGCCGCCCTTGGCGATGAACCCCGTGGTTTCGAACTTCGCCGACGGGAACTGCAGAACCGCGAAACCTTCCGCGCCCTTGAGCCCGTCGTCATTGTCCGGCGAGCCGGAATCTTCGCTGCCAAGATCGATGGTCACTACGGCATGGGCATGGGCGAGGTCGGCCGGATCGAACGCGATCTGCGCCTTCCACGATTTGAACGTCGCGTTGAGCGCTTCGCCGCTCCACACCACGCTGAAGCCGAGCCGGCTCTTGCCGTGGTCGACATTCCACGTCGCGGCCGTCGCGGGCGCCGACGCCAGCGCGAACAAGGCAAATGCCGCCAGCAGGGATCTCATGCCCGGTCGCTCACAGTCGTCCCCGGGAGCATGCGCTTCAGGACGTCGTCGCCGCGCACGAATTGGTGATACAGCGCCGCCAGGACATGGATCGGAATGAGCCCGATCGAGCTCCACGCCAGATAGACGTGCACGTCTTCGAACATCTCGTGATAGGGTTGGATTTGCTCGCGCGTCATTCCGGCGAAGAAGGGCAGGTTGGGCCAAGTGAACAGGCCGAAGAACAGCGTGCCGTTGCCCAGCGACGACGCCGAGCTCATCACATAGCCCGACAGCGGAATGAAGACGATCAGGAAATAGAGCAGGAAGTGGCTGACATGCGCTCCGATGCGCAAGGTCGTGCCCATCCCCAGCGGCAGCGGCGGCACCGGGTTGATCAGGCGCCAGCCCAGCCGCAGCACGCTCAGGGTCAGCACCGTCAGCCCGATCGATTTGTGCACCTGGAACAGCGCGAATTTGGAGGGATCGCTGCGCGGCAGATCGTTGGTGTAGAGCCCGAGCGCGATATTGGCGATCACCGCCAGCGCGATGATCCAGTGAAAGGTCATCGCGACGCTGCCATAGCGCAGGACCGTATTGCGCGCCGCCATCGTCAAGCCTTCCGCTGCTGGAACATCGCTTCGATGGTCAGCTTGACCTCGTCGCCCACCGCCGCCGACCACATCATCTTGTCGAGCCCGAAATCGCTGCGCTTGATCGTGGCCGTGGCATGAAAGCCGAGGTCATAGGCCGCCGCGCCCATCGGCGAGGGCGTGCCGCCGTTGAAGGTGACCTCGAAGGTGACGGATTTCTTGACGCCATGGATGGTAAGATCGCCGGTCATTTTGCCCGAATTGGGGCCGGTGCGCTCGATCGCGGTGGACGCGAAGGTCGCGGTCGGGAAATTCGCCGAGTCGAACACGCTGGGGCCGACGATCTCCCCGACCAATTCGCTGCTCATCACATTGGCGCTCGCGGTGTCGATGGTGATCGAGACCGCGCTCTTTTCCGGCGCCGCCGGATTGAAGTTGAGCGACCCCGAAACCTTCTCGAAGCGCCCGTAATAGTCGGTGATGCCGAAATGCGGGATCGCGAACAGCACCTGGGTGTGGCGCGTCTCCACCTGGTAGGTGCCCGCCGGCGCCTGTTTGGGATCGGTCGAGACGGCGGCATGCGCCAGGGTCCCGGCCAGCGACAGGGCGGCGATCAGGCATAAGGCGCGGCGCATGGTTCCTCCCAGGCAACTTATGAGACCCACGTATAACGCTCTTACGGCGGCGTTGCAGCGTCGTGACGCGGTAAATATCGCCCGCTTGACGGGCCTTGGGGCCGCTACCCATAGTCGAAGCAACCGCTATTCCCGAAAGGCTCCTTACGTGAGCGTCACCGAAGCCCGGGTCCGTCCCGGCAGCAATCTCGATTACCCCTTCGAAACCCGTCCCGAGACCGGTCACAGCATCACCGTTGCGCCGGGTGTGGAATGGGTGCGCATGCGCCTGCCGATGCAGCTCAACCACATCAATCTGTGGCTGCTGGCGGACGGCGATGGCTGGACGGTCGTCGATACCGGCATCAAGACCGAGGAGACCACCCAGGCCTGGGAGCAGCTCTTCGCCGGCCCGATGAAGGGCCGCCCGATCACGCGCGTCATCGTCACCCACATGCATCCCGACCATATCGGCCTTGCCGGCTGGCTGGTGCGCAAGTTTGGTGTCGAACTGTGGATCACGCGCAGCGAATATCTGATGTGCCGCAACCTCGCCGCCGACACCGGCCAGGAAGCGCCGTCCGAAGGCCTGCGCTTCTACCGCGCCGCCGGCTTTCCCGAGGACCAGCTGGAGAATTACAAGGCGCGCTTCGGCGGCTTCGGCTACGGCGTCTACAAGCTGCCCAACGCCTATCGCCGCATCGTCGAAGGCGAGGACATCGAGATCGGCGGCCGCCTGTGGCACGTCGTCGGCGGCAATGGCCATTCGCCGGAGCATGCCTGCCTGTGGTGCAAGGAGTTGAACGTCTTCATCTCCGGCGACCAGCTCTTGCCGAAGATCTCCTCCAACGTCTCGGTGCATCCGACCGAGCCGGAGGCGAACTCGCTGCAGGACTGGCTCGACAGCTGCGCCAAGCTCAAAGCCATCGTGCCCGACGATGCGCTGGTGCTGCCGTCGCACAACGAGCCGTTCCGCAAAGGGCCCCTGCGCCTGCAAGAACTGATCGACGGCCACGAAGAAGGCCTCGCCAAGCTGCACGCGCTCTGCGCCGAGCCCAAGCGCGCCGTCGACGTGTTCCCGGCGCTGTTCCGCAGCCGCATCACCCAGGGCAATTTCGGCATGGCGACGGGCGAGAGCCTGGCGCATCTCAACTGCCTGCGCGCCCGCGGCCAGATCCTGCGCAGCACCGACAAGAGCGGCATCGACTGGTACGTCCAGACGTGAGTTGAACGCGGTTACCTTATTGGCGGTTGCCGCGTGCAAAGCCGGCGGCTTCATGCTGAAAGACGCCTTCGGGATCGAATCGATGCGGCTGCAAACGCTATTTCTTGGCCTGAGCTTGCTCGCCGCGACCCCCGCGAACGCGGCGGGACTGCCGGGCTGCGCCGGTGCCGTCGAGATTTCCGATGCCCAGCTGCTGCGGGTGGAGGTCAACGGCTCGGTGATCTTCACCGATGGGCGCGCCGTGCATCTCGAAGGCATCCGCTTGCCCGGCGCCGACCGCGCCCCGCCGGCGTTGTCGAGCAAGGCCCTGGGCACGGTGGCCAGCCTGCTGCACCAGCCGCCGCTGACCCTTACCGCCATCGCGCCCAAGGA
>CAYXMO010000052.1:0-14058 GCA_964465935.1 uncultured Rhizobium sp. | reverse complement strand
TGGGCGCGGGCGTTGCCGCCCTCGTCGCGTTCCGCGGATGCCCGATGTGCTGGACCGTGGGCCTGGTCGAGACGCTTTCGCAAGGCCGCCGCGCTTCAACCGATGAACGCGCCGGGCTGCTGTATGCTGGCCGACGCCGAGTCGCGTCCCGCAATCATAGGGGATGAACCATGCGCCGTTTCTGGGCTTCGCTGGGATCGCTGGTGTTCTTCATCGTCGCGCCAGGGACGATTCTGGGCTTTGTTCCGTGGTCGCTCACGGGCTGGCGCATCGGCCCGCCGTTCTTCGGCATCGAGCCTTTGCGATGGGTTGGCGCCGCGCTCATCGTGTTGGGGCTGTTGCCACTCCTCAGTTCATTTGCGCGTTTCGCCTGGGACGGGCTTGGCACACCCGCGCCGATCGCACCGCCGACGAATCTTGTGGTGACCGGCTTCTACAGCCGCGTGCGCAACCCGATATATGTCGCGCTGCTCATCATTCTGCTGGGCGAGGCGCTGCTGTTCGGCGACGAACAGGTGGCGGCGTGGGGCGTGCTCTTTTGGCTGTTCACGTTTGTATGGGTGGCGATCGTTGAAGAACCCTCGCTGCGAGAGCAATTCGGCGAGGAGTATCGCACCTACTGCAAGAACGTGCCGCGATGGATACCGAGGGTTGTTCCGTACAAGCCATCCGCCTAACACCCTTCAAATCCGTCTGCGCCGGTCCTCCTTCGCTGAAGCTTCGGAGGGCAGCCTTCGCCGAATTCTAGATGGGGGCGTAAGCCAGCCGAAGCTGCGAAGCAGCGAAGGGTCGATCTATTGGCGCAAGCACCACAAGCTATTCTGACGGTCCGTCACTAAGTTCGCTCCATGGGCGAACCGATTGTCATTCTGGCGCTGCGGCGCAAGCGCGACCGGATCGAAGGTGCGATTGCCGCCTACGAGCGCAAGATCAAGGAAGCCCAAGCGGACCTAGCCCACGTGACGGCATCGCTGCGACTGTTCGAACTGAGCGGCGACCCTTCCGAATTTCCGGCCTACATCGACCTGAACCGCATCCTGCGGCGAGGCGAAACTACCAAGCTCTGCATCGCCGCTCTGGCGGACGGCCCCTTGGACACTCGCCAACTAACGCAGCACGTCATGGCCGCGAAGGGTCTCAATTCCGATGACCGCGTTCTAGCCAAGGCGATTGCCTTGCGGATCACACAAACATTGCGGGTCAAAACGTTACGTGGCGGGCCACTGGACGGCACCGAGCGCCGGAAAGGCGTGTGCATCTGGCGGCTATCTCAGAGCCGTGCCCTCAGGCTGCTTTGATGTGTGGAAAACGCAACAATGTTAGGCTGTGTTGACTCCCAGAATCGGCAACCACGGGTTAGGTTCTCGCGACTCGAAGGTGCCACATGGCCAACAATCCTCCGCCCCCACCGCCTCCTCCTCCGCCGCCGGACCGCGACAGTTACAAGGGCGACAAGCCGCGTATCCCGATAAAATAGGAATCGTCATGGCTGGCAACAATCCGCCTCCACCCCCGCCTCCGCCACCACCCCCGCCAGTGGACCGAGACAGCACGCGCGGCAACCCGCCTCGCACGCCGAAGTACACCTAAGTCTAGGCAAGGGCCTGTATTAGCGGCAAACAGGCGGAGAATACCCAAACAAGAATCGCCGCCAACGGCGCGGCGATTCCCATTTGCTTTGCACGTTTTGCCCGCTGTGCGTTGCGTTCATTGAGCGCAAAGTTGTGGTCATATTTGACCTGCAAATTTTCGAGGTAGGCCGCGAACGCGGCGTCCGCCGTGATGTCATCGCGCGCAGCCCAAAGCCAAAAGTTCGGCTCTCTACCCGGATTGCTGATGGTCGCGGTCGCGATTGTCCTGAAGCAGTAGTATGCGCCGACCAAGAACATGATCGTCGCCGCTAGCAGCGGCAAAATCAGGCCCGGCGGCAGGAAAGTAGGCGACGATAGTCCGCCGATCATTGCAGAGGTCGTCGCCAAACCAAGCGTCACATAGAGCGACAACAACGCGATGGCTTGCTGATCGGTCGCAAGAATGAGGGCCACGATAGCCCCCTGCCTCGTGCGTGCATCTTCAATCGCAAAGCGCTTCTGTTCTTCGTTCAGCATGGATACCTCGCTTTTTGATGTTAAGCGGCTTTGCGGTGCCGCTGGTAGTACCCGGCAAAATCAACGGACGGGCCGCGACCGAGCGCCAGCTGCGTCACGCGGCGGACCTGCGTACCGTTGTCCATGCGGCGGTTATCTTCGCGGAAGCCGCTTTCCTGCGCATAGCGGAGCAGGTATGGCCCGGCGACGTGATGGAAGTGGCCCATCTCGCCGCGACGGATGCGCGAGAAATACGACTCCGCCCAATTGGTGCAAGCCTCGCCGTCGCTGTACGCCTCTTGATGGTTGATCCGTTTCATTTCGTACTTCGATGACAGACCATCCCAACCGGACGCTTCGTCGGCGTTCACGATGGTCCCGGCATTGACGCGGCTCTTGATCCAGCCCAGCGCTGCGCCTTCGGATTTGAACACCGCCGACACGCTGTTGCCGTTGCGCTCGCGGACTACGACCAGTGACTGACGCTTGCCGTTCTGGTTGCGAGCGAGGCGGCGATCACGGCGGTTCTCTTTGAAGTTCGCCGGGCGGATGTAGCCGCCGAAGTACGCGCCGTCCGTCTCAGCGATCTTGCCCTCGCCGCCGATCTTGCGACCCTTGAACTCTTCCGCCATCGCCTCGCGGACCTTGTGCAGCAAAACCCAGCAAGCCTTGTGCGACATGCCAAGATCGCGGGACAGCGCCAGCGCGTTCTTGCCTTTGACTTCGTTCATCGCGACCGCGATAGCGGCCAGGTAGGTCCGCAGCGGGGCCTTGTGAGCAGCGAACAGCGTGCCGCTGGTGATTGTGAAGTCCTTGCGGCATTCCTTCGCCTTGCAACGGAAGCGCGGCGATCCCGTGACGCGGCGTGAGGCATAAGCACCGATGCAGCCGCAGTGCGAGCAAACCGGTTCGCCGTCCGTGTCCGACCAGCGGATTTTGCGGAACGCTGTCTCGGCCTCGGTTTCCGACATACGAAAGACCTCGGCCAGACAGAGTGTCCGGGCGGCCTTCGTTTGGAGGAAATGGGTCTTGGACACTGCGTACTAAATCCGTTACCTGTGTATCGGATATAGTACGTTGACGTACCCTATACAAGGGCATAGGTATCGATTTCAGTACTTTCTTGCCTAAAGGTGATACATGAAAAAGCCCAAAATCGACTGGAACGAGCGGGCCGCTAACCTATTGAAAGCAGAGCTGAAACGGCATGGCCTGACCTATGCCGGGCTGGTCGAAAAGCTCGCCCAGATCGGGGTGGAAGAAAAGGAAGTGAACGTACGCAATAAACTGTCTCGCGGCACCTTCACGGCCGCGTATCTGCTCCAGTGCCTTGAAGCTGTGGGCGTCCGAGAACTCAGGCTCTAGCGCGTGGCATGATTGGCCTTCCCACCGATTCGGAGGAGCGCTATGCCGACATGGATTCACGTTCACGATCTCTACGGCAACCCGAAAGCCTACAACGCCGATCTGTTCGTGAGCATCCAGCGAGACAGCGAAGGGCGTTCTATGGTCGCGCTGGCGATCCCTAACCCCGACCCGGAAGACCTACGGCAGTTCTGCATGGCCTACATTAAGGAAAGCCCGGAGCGCGTCATCGCGCTGTGCAACGGCACACAGCGAACCAAGAGGCTTAGGGTCGCCTAAACCGTCTCACCAAATCTCACAATATCCCGGTGTATCTCAATTAGCGCGGCCTTGTGGCGGTTGCGCCAATAGATCGCGAAGGGTGGCTGGGGGACTAGGATTCGAACCTAGACAGGCAGAGTCAGAGTCTGCAGTCCTACCGTTAGACGATCCCCCAACGGGACCGCCCGTTTAACGGAGCGGTTTGGCGCTGGCAAGTCGGTGAATTGCGGCCCTTCGGGGCGTCGCCAACCACCCCTTCCGACCCCGCCGCCCGCTCTGCGTCCTTCCTCTCGACCGGAAGCATGGTTCCCCTTTTTCCCGGTTCTCTGCGGGTTTTTCGCCGGCCCGTGCTAGCATCCGAGCCAGTGGTTCGCCGGGCAACGGAACCGCAGGGGAGGGTTTCGTTGGCGAGAGGGACGAGGCGCGGGCCGCGGGGCCGCGGACCGGCAGCGCCGGTGGCCGCGCTCGACCTCGGCACCAACAATTGCCGCCTCTTGATCGCCGCCCCCGGGCGCGGCGGCAGCCTGCACGTCGTCGACTCGTTCTCGCGTATCGTGCGGCTGGGCGAGGGCGTGGCGCAGACCGGCCTGCTGTCCGAGGCCGCGATCGGCCGCACCGTCGAGGCGCTCAAGATCTGCGCCGAGCATCTCAAGGCCCGCCATGTCGCGCGGCTGCGCGCGGTCGCGACCGAGGCGGCGCGCCGTGCCGCCAACGCCGATGTCCTGCTTAGCCGGGCGCGCGACGAGGCCGGCATCGCGCTCGAAATCATCAGCGCCGAGGAGGAGGCGCGGCTGGCCGCGGTCGGCTGCGCCCCGCTGATCGATCCCAAGGCGCAGGGGGCCCTGATCTTCGACATCGGCGGCGGCTCGACCGAGATCATCTGGATGCGGCGGGATGCCGGCGGCGTACCCGCCGTCCTCGCCTCGGCGTCGGAGCCGGTCGGCGTCGTCAACCTGGCCGAAAGCTGGGACGGCGGCGCCTTCGACGAAGCCGGCTTCGCCAAGCTGCGCGATGCGATGATCGAGCGCTTCGCCGCAGTGAAGCTGCGGATGGACGCGGTGTCGCCGTTCGCGCTCGCCGCGCACCATCTGCTCGGCACTTCGGGCACGGTGACGACCCTGGCCGCCATCGCGCTCGGGCTTCAGCGCTACGACCGTGCCCGGGTCGATGCCAGCTGGCACCGCTGCGCCGATATCCTGGACGTGGTGGCGCGGCTGGTGGCGCTGGATCTGAAGGGCCGCGCTGCGCTCGGCCCGGTCGGGCCCGACCGGGCCGACCTCATCGTGCCCGGCTGCGCCGTGTTCGCCGCCATCCGCGCGCTGTGGCCGTGCGCGCAGCTGCGCGTCGCCGACCGCGGCTTGCGCGAAGGCATGTTGCGCGAGCTATTGATGCGCAGCTAGAGCGGAATCCGGTCAGGTTGCATCACCTGAGTGGCGCGTCGTCCTTCGAGGCTCGCTACGCTCGCACCTCAGGATGACGCGACTGCATAAGTAGGCTCGTCACCCTGAGGTGCGAGCCGACAGGCGAGCCTCGAAGGGCGACGAGCCGTCTACGTGACCGTGCAACTTCACCGCAAAACGCTCTAGCGGTTACGCCGCCCGCACCTTGGCGAGGAAGGTCTCGACCTCGTCGCGCAGCCGGTTGCCCTGCGCCGACAACTCAGACGCGGCGGCGCGCACGATGTCGGACGCGGCGCCGGTGCGGTCCGCCGCCTGGCGCACATCGCCGATATTCGCGGCGACCTCACTGGTGCCATTGGCCGCTTCTTCGACGTTGCGCGCGATCTCGCGCGTCGCGGCGCCTTGCTCCTCGATCGCCGCGGCGATGGCGGTGGCGATCTTGTCCATCTCGGCGATGGTGCCGCCGATGGCGCCGATCGCCTGGACGGCGTTCTGCGTCGCGCTCTGCACGCCGGCAATCTGGGCGCCGATGTCCTCGGTGGCTTTCGAGGTCTGGGTCGCCAGGTTCTTGACCTCGGCGGCGACGACTGCGAAGCCCTTGCCGGCGTCGCCCGCGCGCGCCGCTTCGATGGTGGCGTTGAGCGCCAGAAGGTTGGTCTGGTCCGCGATCTCGTTGATGAGAGAGACGATCTCGCCGATCTTGGCGCTGGCGCCCGCCAGGCCCTGCATCGTGTGGCCGGCCTTTTGCGTTTCGGCGACGGCGCTGGCGGCGATTCTGTTGGAGTGCGTGACCTGGCGTGCGATTTCGCCCGTCGAGGACGACAACTCCTCGGTCGCCGCCGCGACGGTCTGGACGTTGGCCGAGCTTTGCTCCGAGGCGGCCGCGACCGCGCTCGCTTTCTCGGTCGTCTGCGCGGCGGTGCGGCTCATGCCGGCGGCCTCCCCCTGCATCTTCTCGACCTGGCCGAACACCGATTGCATGATGGCGCCGACGCTGGCGTCGAAGCTCTTGATGAGCGCGTCGAGTTGGCGCGCTTTGGCCTCGGCACTGTCCCGCGCCTGGTCCTGTTCGGCGCGCAGCCGGCCGGCCTCGATCATCCCGTCGCGGAAGACGCGCACGGCGGACGCCATCTCGCCGATCTCGTCGCCGCGGCCGATGCCTTCGATCGCGGTATCGAGATCGTGCGCGGCGAGCGCCGACATCGATTGCGTCATGCGGCCGATGGGGCGGATCACGCTGAGCGCGATCCAGCCGATGCCGCCGGCGAGAATGGTGAGCACCAGCGCCGCGACGCCCCACACGACATAGAAGAAGAACGCGTCCGTTGCCGCCGCGCCGGCCTGGGTGCGGTCGTTGCCGGCATTGGTGAGGGTCACGATGCGGTCGATCACGGCGCGGTGGGCGGCATAGTCGCGCGACATCTGGGCATAGGCGGCGCGCGCCGTGGCTGTGTCGCCGCGCGACAGGGCGGGCAGGAAGACGGTCTCGGTCCGGTTCCAGAACGCGGCGACCGCGGCGTCGGATTGATGCAGCAGCAGGTCCTTGATGGCCGGATCGATCGGCGCGTCCGCCCAATAGGCGCGGCGCTCGTCATATTCGCGGTGCAGCTCGGCGAGACGGCCGCGGTGGCGGGCCAGTTCGGAGGGATTGTCGAGCGCCAGCGTCGCTTCGAGATAGGATTCCAGGATGTATTCGGGCGGCGGCAGGATATCGGCCACCAGGTCCTTGCCCAGCGAGATCTCGGCGAACACGGGGCCGCCGACCTTCAGCTTGGACAGCGCCAGGCTGCCGGTCAGCACGACGGCGGCGAAGCCGAGCGCCACGACGGCGCCGAACAGCGTCACGCCGGTCTTGATGTTGAAGTTCGGCACCGCACATCCTCCACAGACGGACATCCCTTAAGGATCGTCCGCGCGACACAGGCCCATCGCCGACGCTAGGCCGCCGATGTATGGGTAGAATTGCGCTCGCATGTCGTTTTGTGTCGAAATGCGTCGCGGGAGGCGCGGTTGAGCAATCGGAAAAGCGGCATGTCGGGGCGCGGCCAGGTGCGGGCCAAGCTGAAGGACCGCAAGGAGCGCACCGCCTCGTCCAAGCGCTGGCTGGAGCGCCAGCTCAACGACCCCTACGTCCACGCCGCCAAGGCCCAGGGCTATCGCAGCCGCGCCGCGTTCAAGATCATCGAGCTCGACGGCCAGTTCCGCCTCTTCAAGACGGGGGCGCGGGTTCTCGACCTCGGCGCCGCGCCGGGCGGCTGGAGCCAGGTCGCGGCGGCGCGGGTCGGCGCGGCGGGCCAGGTCGTCGCCACCGACATCCTCGCTATGGAGCCGATCGACGGCGTCACCTTCCTGCATGCCGATTTCCTCGATGCGGAAACGCCGGCGCGGCTGGTCGCGGCGCTGGGCGGCCCAGCCGATGTGGTGCTGACCGACATGGCGGCGCCGACCACCGGCCACCGCGCCACCGATCACTTGCGCACCAGCGCGCTGCTCGAAGCGGCGCTCGACATGGCGGACGAGACGCTGCGGCCCGGCGGTACCTTCGTCGGCAAAGTGTTCCAGGGCGGCGCCGCCGGCGCGTTGCTGCAGCGGCTGAAAAAGAGCTATGCCGGCGTCAAGCACGTCAAGCCGCCGGCGTCGCGCGCCGAATCGGTGGAGCTTTATCTGGTGGCGACCGGGTTTCGCGGGGGCGGACGATGAGCGAATTCGACTATCTCGCGGTCCTGATCTCCATCGTGCTGGGCCTGGGCATCGCCAATGTGTTGTCGGGCTTCGGCGCCATCGTGCGCGCCCGCGACCGCCTCACCCATTTCGTGCCGACCTATATTCACATGGGCAACGTCTTCCTGATCCACATCCAGATGTGGTGGTCGATGTTCGGCCTGCGCAACGTGCATCATTGGACCTTCCTCGGCTTCTTCTTCACCATCCTGCAGCCGGTGCTGCTCTATCTGATGAGCGCGTTCCTGGTGCCGGTCATTCCCGAGGAAGGCCGCTTCGACCTCGAAAAGGCCTATTTCCGCGAAAGCTCGTGGTACGCCGCCGGGCTGTTCGCGTCGGTGATCGTCAGCATCACGCGCAGCACGCTGACCGATGGGCATCTGCCGGTGGTGGCGAACCTGGTGGCGCATGGCGCGTTCGCCACGCTCGGCGCCATCGGCTTCTTCGGCCACGGACGGCGCCTGCACATGATCCTGGCGCCGGCGGTGACGCTCGTCCTGCTGGTCTATATCGGCGGGCTGTTCTTCGACCTGCGCTGACGGCGCCGGTCAATAACCGTCGTCGTGCATCGTGCCGCCGCGGCCGGGCGCGATGTCGATGCGCAGCCGGTAATTCGCGTCCTCGCGGTGCCGCGCGGCGTCGCGCGTGAGATAGACCGTGATGACATAGTCGCCGTCGGCGGGCAGGCGGCCTTCCCAGTGACTGCCGCCTTCCATTCCGTCGAACAGCGTGCGTCCGGTGCGCGGCGCCGCGACGTTGAAGGCCGCGTTGTCGTTGCCGCTGCGCAGCGTCATCTCGATCGACTGGCCGCGGCGCGCGCCCAGCAGGTATTTGACGACGTCGAAGCCTTCGATACTGCCGCGCACGCTGGTGCCGGTGGTGCCGCGGTCGAAACGGATGCGCTCGGTGCGCGTCGCCGCAAGTGCCGCGGTGGTGCCCGCAAGGACCAGAATGAGGGCCGCGAATGCCAGTCGTTTCATGCCGGGAATCCTTTTCTGCGAGCCCGGCGAAGGCTAGTCCGGCGCGCGGCGGCGCTCAACCGCCCTTGGAATTTGCGCGTCCATGCCTATCTCGACGGCCGAGGGAGGCGCATGCCCATCTGGCTGACGATATTGTGCGTGCTGGCGGCGCTGGCCGCCGGCTTGCCGCTGGCCGCGTGGCTGACGGCGCCGATCCGCAAGAACGGCAAGGCCTTCGCGGTCGCTTCGGCGCTGTTTCTCGCCTTCGGGCTCTACAATCCGAGCCAGGACAAAATCGCCGAAGCGCGCGAGGATGGCGACCATTCCAAGCGCCAGAAAGCCGGCGATCCGCCGCTGTGAAACAACAATCAAAAATCGTCATGGCCGGGCTTGACCCGGCCACCCATCGCGTCCGCGTCTGCGGGCGCACAAGAGTCTTTTCGGCGTTCCGACGCGCGCCGAACGGATGGGCGGGTCAAGAGCCTGTCCTCGGGTCGCGCCTTCGGCGCGAGCCCAGGGGCCGCCCACAAGCAAAAGCCCCGCCGTCGCCGGCGGGGCTTTCGTCATTTTCAGGCCGCGCCGCTTACGGCGAGGACTTAAGCGAGATCGCACCGATGCCGGCCGCGACGTTCAGGCCCTTGTTGCCTTCGACGCTGAGCGGCTGCAGGGCGATCGACTTGTCGAGGCCGCCGACCAGCACATTGGCGCCGAGGCCGACGCCGATCGTGGCCGAAGCCGTGGCACCGGCATAGTCACCCTGAAGGGCGCCAGCGCGGACGTCGGATGAGGGCGCGAACACGCCCCACACCAGGACGCCGCCGTCGGTGTAGCCGATGTCGACGCCGAACTTGGAAATCGTGCCGGTGTAGTGCTCGCCGGTGTGGTTGTTGGGACGGAACGTGCAGCGCAGGTCCTTGGACGAGCCGAACACGAAGCCCCAGCCGCTGGATACGTTGCAGGTCAAAGTGCCGACCTTGACGCCATGGGGGGCCGCATCGGCGGCGCCGCCGAACGCCAAAGCTGTGGCCGCCACGAAGGCCGCACCCAGCACTACGCGAAATTTCTTCTGCATGTCTCAAACTCTCCTATTTCGGTCCTTGGAAATGCCCTTCCGTGAGGCGAGGGCACTTGCGCCCGTCGACCCATGAAACGGCTATTCTACAGAAGAGTTCCATTTTTGGATCGGTCTTTTAATTACAAATGGGACGGCTTTTTGCCCGATTTCCGCGGCTTGCCGAATCACACGGTCACTGCTAAACGCTCGGCGCTCCAAGGGATGGAGCGAGCGCCATGGACATCCGCGAGAACATCCGCGAGGCATTAACCTTCGACGATGTCCTCTTGGTGCCCGCCGCGTCCGCCGTCCTTCCCGCCGGGGTCGATACCCGCACCAGGCTGACCAAGACGGTCGAGCTCGGCATCCCGCTGATCTCCTCGGCCATGGATACGGTCACCGAGGCGGGCCTTGCCATCGCCATGGCCCAGGCCGGCGGCATGGGCGTGATCCACAAGAACCTCAAGATCGGCGAACAGGCCGAGCAGGTGCGCCGCGTCAAGCGCTTCGAGAGCGGCATGGTGGTCAATCCGGTGACCATCGCGCCGGACGCGACCTTGGCCGAGGCCCTGGCGCTGATGGAGCGCCACCGCATCAGCGGCATCCCGGTGGTGGAGGGGGCCAATGGCGGCGGCGCCGGCAAGCTGGCCGGCATCCTGACCAACCGCGACGTGCGCTTCGCCGACGATCCGCGCCAGAAGGTGCACGAGCTGATGACGAAGGAGAATCTCGTCACGGTGCGCGAAGGCGTCAAGCCGGACGAGGCCAAGCGCCTGCTGCATGCGCGGCGGATCGAGAAGATTCTCGTCGTCGACGACGCTTATAGGTGTGTCGGCTTGATTACCGTCAAGGACATCGAGAAGGCGAAGAATTTTCCCAACGCCTGCAAGGACGAACGCGGTCGCCTGCGCGTCGCGGCGGCGACCGGCGTCGGCGAGGACGGCTATGTCCGCGCCCAGGCGCTGATCGAGGCGGAATGCGACGTCATCGTGGTCGACACCGCGCACGGCCACAGCAAGGGCGTGCTCGACGCCATCGCGCGGATCAAGAAGAGCTCGAACTACACCCAGGTCGCCGCCGGCAATGTCGCGACCGCGGAAGGGGCGCGGGCGCTGATCGATGCCGGCGCCGATTGCGTCAAGGTCGGGATCGGGCCGGGCTCGATCTGCACCACCCGCATCGTGGCGGGCGTCGGGGTGCCGCAGCTGACCGCAATCATGGACGCGGTGAGCGCGGCGCGCGACGCCGGCGTGCCGGTGATCGCCGATGGCGGCATCAAATATTCCGGCGACCTCGCCAAAGCGATCGCGGCCGGCGCCGACGTCGCGATGGTCGGCTCGCTGCTGGCAGGCACCGAGGAAGCGCCGGGCGAGGTGTTCCTCTACCAGGGCCGCTCCTACAAGGGCTATCGCGGCATGGGCAGCCTGGGCGCGATGGCGCGGGGCTCGGCCGACCGCTATTTCCAGGCCGAGGTTTCGGACTCGCTGAAGCTGGTGCCCGAAGGCGTCGAGGGCCAGGTGCCGTACAAGGGTCCGGTGAGCAACGTGGTGCACCAGATCATCGGGGGCTTACGCGCCGCGATGGGCTATACGGGCTGCGAGAGCATCGCGAAGTTTCACGAGAAGGCGCAGTTCGTCCGCATCACCGGCGCCGGCCTGCGCGAAAGCCACGTCCACGACATCGCGGTAACGCGCGAGGCGCCGAATTATCCCGGTGGGCAGTAGGTCATTCGTCCTTCATGATGCCGCTCATGCCGGCGATGTAGAGCGAGACGAACAGCCAGCCGAGGATTTCGGCGAACCAATAGACGAAGCGATGAACGCCCAGCCGGAACAGGTCCGCTGCAACTTCGGCTGAGGCGACGGCGAAGCGATCCGGCGCCGGCATCGGCGCGGCAGACCGGGCGCCGGACAGCGACCAGTCATGCCCCAGCAAGCGGCGCACGGATTGGGTCCACCAGCCCTCCGATGTGAGGCGGCGATGACCGAATTGCACATCGGACGGCTCCCACGCCTGATCCTGGCCGAGCTCGATGATCGGCAGGTAGTTGTCGAAGGCATAGATCGGCGCGTTGAAGCGCGTGTAGTGCTCCGGCAGCTTGGCGCCGGGGTGGGCCGCGAGATAGGCGACGACGCTGCCGTCGCGCGGCGCCATGAAGCCGAGATTGGCGGCGGCGGCGAAGACCAGCCAGCTTGCCAGGAAGATGCCGAGCGACCAGGCGAGCGCATATTGCGGCCGATAACCGAAACCCGTGGTGTAGCGCTGCAGCCAGAGCCACACTTTGCGGGCGCGGCCGATCTCGGCGCTTTCGCTGCGCGCGATCTCGCGCGCGATGGCGAGATCGCGCGCATCGTCGTCGTGCCCCATGTCGCGCAGAACCTTGATCGCCTGAGTCCAGGGCTGCGGACGGAAGCTGGTCTTGAGATGACGGTCGGGCTGGAGCCGGAGCCAGTCGTTGCGGACGGCGGATTTGGTCTCGCAATCGTGAAAACGCTCATAGACGAAACCGTCGAGCGACAGCTTACCAGCATCCGGCCAGGATCGTCGGTCATCGCTGAAGGTACGACAGCGGGCTTGCTCCAGGATCAGCCGACCGTCCAGATCGCGGGGGCGCCCCTCAGCTGGCCGTAAATCGCGAATGAATAACCCTGCACCGATTTCCGCCAAAGTAAGATCAATGGCATCTCCAGATAGATTCGAAAGAGTACCTCCTTCAAAACGAAGGTTGCCGGCGATTTTTGCCCTAGTGAAATCGATCCGGCCTTCGGCGGAGAAACCGCCGCGCAGGAACACGCTCGCGCCCACGATCAGAGTGTCGCCATTGAGGGCGCGGCCGCCCGCGTTCTCGAAACGGCCGCCGGTGCAGGCAAGCTGGCCCTCGATCTTCGCGCCTCGAAGGATGACCTCGCCCTTGGCGGAGAAGCCGTCGCGCAGGAACACGTCCGCGCCCACGGTCATAGCATCGCCATCGACGGCGCGGCCGTTCGCGTCCTCGAAACGGCCGCCGCCGCAGTCAAGCTGGCCCTCGATCTTCGCGCGCCGTAGGACGACCTCGCCCTTGGCGGAGAAGCCGTTGCGCAGGAACACGTCCGCGCCTACGGTCATGGCATCGCCATTGAGGGCGCGGCCGCTCGCGTTCTCGAAACGGCCACCGATGCAGGAAAGCTGACCCCCGACCTTCGCGCGCACGAGGTTCACCTCGCCCTTGGCGGAGAAGCCGGCGCGCAGGAATATGCTCGCGCCCACGGTCATGGCATCGCCATCGAGTGCGCGGCCACCCGCGTTCTCGAAACGGCTGCCGCCGCAGTCAAGCTGGCCCTCGATTTTCGCGCCTACGAAAATGGCACCGCGCAAAACGAATGTCTCCGAAAGGAGGAGCGCGCCTTTGACTTCCGCTCGCTCGGCATTCAGGCCAAATGGCAGATGCGAGCCGCGGAAGCTCAGCGTTTGGCATTTTGCGTCCGTCAGCACGATCGCGCCTGTGAACGCGCAGCGAAATAGCCAGAGGGTCTTTGCGATAACCACACCGTCGAGATCCAATTCTCCGTCGATGCTGGCGCCCCTCACCATCAAGCCCCTGCTGTGCACGGGCCAGGGCTTCTCGCGTCCGGGCCAGGGATCACCGGTCAGGAGACAGCGGATCAGCTTGGCGCGAAGTGTGCGGTTTTCGTTCCAACCATAGGCGTAGGCCGGGTCGGCGTCGAACTCGGTCCATTCGGGGACGTCCGGCGTCCACTCTGTGCCCGCCGACGCGCAGCGGACAAGGCGTGCTTCTTGCGGGGTCAGCGGGTCGAAATCGTCGGCCATTTTAAATGTTCGCAAGTATTCGGTGCCGAGCGTAGCAAATTCTTGCGAGTAAGGCGTGCCTGCTACCTCCCGCTCCGCTCCTGCTCCGCGATCAGCCGCGAGCCTCGTTCGTACGTCACATAGCGCCACAGCCATTGCACCGCGACCAGCAGCCGGTGCTGGAAGCCGACCAATAGATAGACGTGGATCAACGCCCAGAAGCTCCAGGCGAACCAGCCTTTCAAATGCCACCAGCCGAAGTCGAACACCGCGGCGTGGCGGCCGATGATCGCGGTGTTGCCGCGGTTGCGGAAGGTGAACGGCGCCGTGCCGCCGCGCAATCTCCTCGCCAGCGCGCGGCCGAGATAAGCGCCTTCCTGCTTGGCGACTTGCGCCAGGCCCGGCAGCGGCTTGCCGTGTTCGTC
>CAYXMO010000051.1:0-14076 GCA_964465935.1 uncultured Rhizobium sp. | reverse complement strand
CGATCCTTCACGAAGAGCAGCATTTCGGCGACATCGGCCGCACCGAAGTGCGCCTCAAGACCTGCGAAGCAGCTTTAAGCCTGCTGCATCGTTTGATATGAGTATTTGAGTTCTGAGTTTGCACTACCTGTGAGCACACGACTGGCAGGCAACAATGAGCGCTCCACAGACACTGCCCCCGATCAATCATCCCGTGCCATTCGAAGAGTTTAAACTATTCTACGAGTCGACCGAACGAGTTACAGATCGACGGCTTGAATTGACCAAGACAAATTCTTCGCTGTCGACTCTGGTTATTGCCGGCCTGGGTGTCGCAGGGGGATGGGGTTATCGCGAAGCCAGCGTGATGCCGGTAGTCTTGGGCGTCGCAATCATAATTTCCAGGTTAGGCTTCTTGTTTTGCATTTGGTGGGAGAAGCAAATTGAAACCTACAAGGACTTGAATGGTGCAAAGTTCGCAGTGCTCGAACAAATGGCCGCGCACATCGCGTTCTCCAGCACGTCTGGTCTTGGCGTGAAATCTGCCAGGCCCTTCGTCCGCGAATGGGCCGAGCTTAATAAGAACAAGCAACTGCAGGTCTACAAAAAGGGCTTCGCTCTCGAGTCGACAGATTCCGAGCTGATTGTGCCGCGAAGCTTTCGGGCGTTTTTCCAGCTAATTGGCGCGGGTGCTGCGTTCTACGAATTTTATTTGCTTGCAAAAATGCTGCACACAATACTGATCGCGGGCTGAAATCCAATGGTGCGGAGTCCTGCCGTTTTCGTGATAGCGCCCCGAAGTACCGATCCTTGTTGGGAAAGCAAGCATGAAATTCTGAGACATATCGCTGCTGATCTCGAATGCGCTCTGATTGTACCGGTGTATTCAACTGGACTGCGGGAGATGCCGGACAATGCCGGCGTCTCTGCCATACGGGGGGCAGATGCGATTCTCGCTGATTTGTCGTTCGAACGTCCCAGTTCGTACTATGAGTTGGGATTCGCCGAAGCGATCGAAAAAACCGTTATCCTGATTGCGCGAGCGGGCACGCAGGTTCACCAAACGCGGCACCGAAATGATGTTGCCGAGTACGACACGTTGGATGACTACGATAGCGTCGTTAGGCAGCGCTTAGCCAAATGGCTGGCCGCATCAGCCGCTTAGGCTTTTCGCCCGCGCCTCAAACGCGTCGGCCATCTTCACGTAAACCTTGCCGAAGGCGGCGCCGGCGACGGCGTTGAGGACGCGGTTGCGGAATTCGTAGACCAGCGAAAAGTCGATCTTGCAGCCCTGCCCTTGCGGCGTGAAGCGCCAGTGGTTCTCGAGCTGCTTGAACGGGCCGGTGGTCTGCGTCACGTCGATGCCGCGTGCCGCAGGATCGAGGATCACGCGGCTGGTGTATTTCTCGCGCAGGGCGCCGTAGCCGACCGACATTTCCGCGATCAACACCTCGCAGCTGCCGGCCTGCTCGCGCGACAGCACCCGCAGCGCCACGACCCAGGGCAGGAATTTCGGATAGTGCTCGACATCGGCGACGACCCGATACATCAGCTCATCGGTATACGGAACGGTGCGCGTTTCGGAATGAACGGTCGCGGTCACGGATGTGCTTTGGATAGCCTGGCCGCCTTCAGCGCCGCGAAGTCGCTGTCGGCATGATAGGACGAGCGCGTCAGCGGCGAGGCGGACACCAGCAGGAAGCCCTTGGCGCGCGCCGTCGCCTCCAGCGCCTTGAACTCGTCCGGCGTCCAGAAGCGTTGCAGCGCAGCATGTTTCCTGGTCGGCTGCAGGTATTGGCCGACGGTGAGGAAGTCGACGCCGGCGGCCCGCAGGTCGTCCATCACCTGCATGATCTCCTCGCGGCTTTCGCCCAGCCCGACCATCACGCCGGACTTGGTGAATCCCGTGGGCGCCAGCTCCTTGGCCTGCTGCAGCAGGCGCAGCGATGCGAAGTAGCGCGCGCCGGGCCGGACGCTCAGATAGAGCCGCGGCACGGTTTCGAGATTGTGGTTGAAGACGTCGGGCGCCGCGTCCATCACGATCTGGATCGCACCGTCCTTGCGCAGGAAATCGGGTGTCAGGATTTCGATCGTCGTGCCCGGGCTCGAACGCCGGATCGCGTGGATCACCCGCGCGAAGTGCTCCGCGCCGCCGTCGGGGAGATCGTCACGGTCCACCGAGGTGATCACGACATGCTTGAGGCCAAGCTTGGCGACGGCATTGCCGACATTCTCCGGCTCCTGCGGATCGAGCGCGGCGGGCAAGCCCGTCTTGACGTTGCAGAAGGCGCAGGCGCGGGTGCAGGTGTCGCCCATGATCATCATGGTGGCGTGCGCCTTGGTCCAACACTCGCCGATGTTGGGGCAGGCGGCTTCCTCGCACACCGTGTGCAGATTATGGGCGCGTACGATCGCCCTGGTCTGGGCATATTCGCGCGACACCGGCGCCTTGACGCGAATCCAGTCCGGCTTGCGCAGCACGGCCGAGTCGGGACGATGCGCCTTCTCGGGATGGCGCGGCGGCGGATTGGTGCGGTCGATTACGACGGTCATGGCGGACTTGGTATAGACTCCCGGTCCCGAGAAATCATGGAAAATTGAACTTTTGTTGCCATAGTGCGTTGCAAAGGTCTCGAAGGAGATTCGCATGGCATCCCGCAGATCCGCCAAACCGGCCAAAGCCCTTTCGCGCGGCACCGTGCCGTCGCGCCGCAAATCCGCGGCGCCGTCGCTTTTGCGGTCGCCGCTGTTTCGCACCGTTGTTGTGGTCGCGGGCGTCGCCGGCTTGGCGGCGCTGGGAATCGGCCTGTTCGGCACCCGCCGGTTCAACGACGAAATCCTCAAACCCCTCAGTGAGGCGACTTTGGTGCCTTTGGCGGCAGCCGCCGCGCCGCAGGCGGACCGGGTATGGGCAGAGACCCGCCCTTGGCGCGACCAGGTCACCCGGCTGCTCTCGTCGATCAACACCGAGGACGTTCGCGAAGCGATTGCCGACCGGCTCAGCCATTGGCTGGACCGCTTCCGCTAAGCGCGCTTTTCCGCTCAAGGCGCTTCCAGGAAAAAAGTCACACGGCCCGCAGGCGCTGCCATGCGCACGACGATGCGGGATTGGCGATGCTGGCCTAAGCTGACGCCGCTCGGATCGCTTCGAGCGCCAGCGCGATCATCGTACCGGGTCCGGCCATGACGTCACCGCGTATCACCGTCATCATTGCGACGTACAATTGGAGCTCGGTGCTGCCCTACGCGATCCGCAGCGTGCTGGCGCAGACGGTCCGCGATTTCGAGCTGCTGGTGGTCGGCGACGGCTGCACCGACGATTCCGAGCAGGTCGTGCGTCAATTCACCGACCCGCGCGTCCGCTGGATCAACCTCGCGTCGCACCACGGCCATCAATCGGCTCCCAACAACCGCGGCCTCGAAGAAGCCAAAGGCGAATTCATCGCCTATCTCGGTCATGACGACCTCTGGCTGCCGCACCATCTCGAAGCGCTCGTTGCGAGCCTGCGGTCGACGGGTGCCGCGATGGCCTATTCGATGGTCTCGCGCATCGCACCCGCCGCGGCCGTCGGCTCGCCCGTCCTGGCATTGCCCAAATCCGGACGCTGGGCCGCGCCATCGGGCACCATTCACCGGCGCCTGGTGACGGACAAGGTCGGCGGATGGCGAGACCATCGCGAGCTCTACGATCCGCCCGAAGTCGATCTTTGGCGGCGGGCCGAGGCAGCCGGCTTTGAATTCGTCTTCGTGCCGCGATTGAGCGTCCTCAAATTTCCCGCCTCGAAGCGCAAGGATGTGTACATCGAAAGGCCCTGTCACGAGCAGGCCGCCTGGCTTCGCCGCATCGAGACGGAGCCGGACTCGGAGGCTACCCATCTCGTGCATATGATCGTGTCCGGCGAGGTCGTGCGCGCAACGCCGGCGCGTCGGCTGCTCCCGATCACGGCGCAGGCGCTCGCTAGCCGTCTGCTTTGGCGCTTGAGTCCAAGGTCCGGACTGCGCTGGCTGTTCTTTCCCGCGAAGGGCGCGGGAATAGCGCAGGTACAGAAATACAAGGGCCTCTAGCCCAAGGGGAATGCTCATGTTTGCCAATGCGCAAAAGGACGGCCAGCTTGTCGATCGGGAATGGCAATTGTTGCGCCGGCCGATTGCCGGCGTAAGCGTTCGCGAAGTGCGGCACGTCCCACGCGACCATGGTATCATCACGGAAGTCTATCGCCCGGAGTGGGATCCGACGGGCGCGCCTGTCGTGCAGGTCTACCAGTCGCGCCTGTTCCCGGGCGCGATTGGAGCCTGGAGCTGCCACGCGCGCACCACCGATCGGCTGTTCGTCAACCAAGGTCATCTGAAAGTCGTGCTGTACGACGGACGCGAGGACAGTGAAACCTTCCAGTTGCTCATGGAGCTTCATACCGGCGATGCCCGCCCCGCACTTGTGGTCGTTCCGCCGGGTGTCTGGCACGGGCTGCAAAACCTCGGGACCGTGGACGCGCTCGTCCTGAATTGCCCGACCGAAGCCTACAAATACGAAGACCCGGATCACTACCGGCTGCCTTTCGATGCCGCCGAGATTCCCTACAACTGGACCGGCCAGGTCCAGGCGCGACTGCGCGCAGACGCGCGAAAAACCGGCACCGTGTCGCCATAACCCTGGAAACTAGTCCTAGTGCGGGGTGCAAAATTCGGCTCATTGGAGGGGCAGTGCCCGAAAAATTCCGTAATATGGGTTGAGGTTGGACTCGAAGCCCGGCCAGACAAGAACAACCCTGGGGTGGAAATTTGAGCGTTGCGAGCATCGCCGCCGCGTCCGGCGAAGAAACCGTCGCCTTCGACATCAACCGGTCGCACAAGCCCGTCTTCCATGCCCTGGTCGACGCCCGTTCGCGCTACGGCGCCGACACGCCGGCCCTGATTGACGGCGACGAGCGCGTGCTCACCTATGAGGAAATCATCCGCGCCGCGCTGGCGCTCGGCCATGCCCTGAAACGCGGAACCAAGTTGGGCGAGAGCGTCGGCATCATGCTGCCGACCGGTGCCGGCTCGGTGATCGCGTTCTTCGCGGTCTCCGCTTATGGCCGCATCCCGGCGATGCTGAACTTCACCAGCGGCATCGCAGGGCTGCGCAGCGCGCTCAAGACCGCCAAGGTCAAGCGCATCGTCACGGCCCGCCGCTTCGTCGAACTGGCCAAGGCCGAGCATATCGTCGAAGCGATGTCCAAATACTACGAGATCGTCTACCTCGAAGACGTGCGCGAGAAGCTGTCGCTGATCGACAAGATATTCGCCGCGGTCGGCACCTTCGTCCCCAGCCTGGTCGCAAGCCATACGATGCATTCGACGCCGGCCGTCATCCTGTTCACCTCGGGAACCGAAGGCGAGCCCAAGGGCGTGGCGCTGAGCCATGGCAACCTGCTGTCCAATGTCGAGCAGGTGCGGGCCCATATCCCGCTCTACCAGACCGATATCCTGTTCAATCCGCTGCCGACCTTCCATTGCTTCGGCCTCACGGTGGGATCGCTGATGCCGCTGCTGTTGGGCATCAAGGTGGTCTGCCATCCGACGCCGCTGCAGCCGCACGAGATTGTCAAGCGGATCCGCGAGACCGGTTCGACCATCCTGCTCTCGACCGATACCTTTATCTCGCAATATGCCCGCGCCGGCGACCAGGGCGACCTGAACTCGCTGCGCCTGGCTGTGTGCGGCGCCGAACGCCTGCGCGACGAAACCCGCGCCTTGCTGCGCAAGAAATACTCGATCGAACTGGTGGAAGGCTATGGCGTGACCGAGGCGGCGCCGGTGATCTCGGCCAACCAGCCCAGCGCCAACCGGCCGGGCACGGTCGGCAAGCTGATGGCCAATATGGAGTCGCGGCTCGAACCGGTTGAAGGCATCGCCAATGCCGGACGGCTGTTCGTCAAAGGGCCCAACGTGATGCTCGGCTATATCAAGCCGGACCAGCCGGGCGTGATCCAGCCGCCCGAAGGCGGCTGGCACGACACCGGCGACATCGTCTCGATCGACGGCGAGGGCTTCATCGCGATCAAGGGCCGGATGAAACGCTTCGCCAAGATCGGCGGCGAGACCGTGTCGCTGGCGGTGGTCGAGAGCATCGCTTCGGCGCTGTGGCCCGATCACAGCCATGCCGCCGTCGCCCTGCCCGATGGCCGCAAGGGCGAGCAGATCGTCCTGGTCACGACCAACCGCGACGCCAACCGCCACGATCTGGTCGGCTGGGCGCACAATCACGGCGTCGCCGAACTCGCCGTGCCGCGGCGCATCCTGCCGGTCGGCGATATCCCGGTGCTGGGAACCGGCAAGACCGACTACGTCCAAGTCGAAAAGACCGCCAAAGCGACGCTCGAGACGCCGGCGTCGGCCTAGAAAAGGCCCGGCAACGGAGCATTTTCGCCCTGTGATCGCGCGTTATTGACAATCATTCTCAATCGCACCATATACGGTGGACCGGCTGAGGTGTGTCCTTGGATGATCGTCTGCGTCTGCAATAGGCTGAACGACACGAAGATTCGCGGCGCGATTGCGCAAGGCGCGGAGTCGTCGGATCAGGTCTATTCCTATTGCAACGTCAGAAAGAACTGCGGCCGATGCCAGGAAACAATCGAAAGAATGCTGGACGGGGCGCCAGCGTGCCCTCGCCTGCTGGCGGCGGAGTAGCGCCGGGCCCCGAACCGCATGCTGGCGTCGCGGGCGATCCGCAAGTCCTGCGCTGGCTCAATGTCGTCCTCAAGAACGAGCTGACCGCGATCAACCAATACTTCCTGCATTCGCGGATGCTGGGCGATTGGGGCCTGTCGCAGCTCGCCAAGCACGAATACGAAGAATCCATCGACGAGATGAAGCATGCCGACAGGCTGATCAAGCGCATCCTGTTCCTCGGCGGACTGCCGAACCTGCAGGATCTCGGCAAGCTGATGATCGGCGAGGACGTCAAGGAAGTGCTCGGCTGCGACCTGGCGCTCGAACAGGCCTCGTATCCCGATCTCAAAAACGCGATCCAGCATTGCGAGAAGGTGCGCGATTTCGGCAGCCGCGAACTCTTCGTGCATATCCTCGAAAGCGAGGAAGAACATATTGACTATCTGCAGACCCAGATGCGTCTGATCGAGCAGATGGGCATCCAGAACTACGTCCAGCTCCAGACCAAGGCGAACGAGAGCGGGTCCTAGCGCCGCCGCTGTCTCGGCTCAGTGGTTCATGCCCTCCATCGCCGCCGCCGGCGGGTTGTAGGTGGGGGGCACGATGTCGACGTTCTGCATCATGCCCTGGTCCTCGTGGTCGAGGATGTGGCAGTGCAGGACGAACTCGCCGATATAGCGCTCGTAGCGGGTGCGCATGACGATCGTGTACATCCCCTTGGGATCGGCGGGGTTGGGGCCGCCCGGACTGTTGATGTTCTTGACCCAGATCGTGTCCTTCCAGACGTCTTTAAGACCGGGATATTGCGGATCGGGGTTCGGAGTCGTGGTCGGATTGCCGTTGGCGTCGAGCGCGTAATTGTCGACCGCGCCCGGTTCGCTCACATTCTTGCCGGCGGGATCGTAGATCGCGACGATCTGGAACGGATTGACGTGGATGTGGAAGGGGTGGCTGACGAACAGCGATTGCAGCTTCCACTCGTCGACGCCGCCGAGCGTCAGGTAGCGGTCGATGCGTCCCGGATCGTAGGGCCTGGGCGGGTAATCGGCCGACCCGACCTCGAACTTCGTCGGGGTCGAAGCGGTGTCGATCTTGAAATCGAGATATTGGTGGCCGGTCACTTCGGCGTCGACGATCGTCGGATGCGGCACGAAGTGCGTGAATTTCAGCCCGGCGGCGATATCCGCTGCCACCGCGGCCTTCATGTTCGCCGGCATGTAGAACCGCGCCCTGGCGACGAGCTGACGCGTCAGTTCGCCGGCAATGTCGGCGACGCGCGCGCTGCCGCCGACCCGGACCTTGCCGACCAGCCGGCCCGCCTCGTCCTCCCGCACGACGTTGTTGCCGGCCGACGACGAGGCATCGATGATGCAGTAGTCGCCCGCTTGCGGGAACAGCATCAGCGCGTCGACACGATAGCCCGGCTGGAACGTCGCCAGCGTGGTCTGCTGCGCCTGCGCCATCGTCAACCCGTCCTGCGCGATCATGTGGTAGGGGATCGGCTTGCCCAGGCAGTTGGCCTTGATGAAAGCCTCGCTGCCCTGGGATTCGATTTCCCTGAACTCGACGCCGGGACGCATGTGATAGAATTGCAGGCTGATCGTGTCGCGCACGCCGGCATGGATCATGCGCCAGCGGCTCATCTGGCCGGCGATGGCGGTGAAGGTCGGCAGCACGACGCCGTTGACGCTGGTGTAGCGGTCGGACTGGAACCAGTTGCTGGGCCCATAGCCGCGGCCGTTCTTGTCGGAATAGCCGAGCTTTCCGTCGGTTCCGATATAGGGACCGACGATGGCGGTCTGGTCGGAATTGCAGGTCCAGGCGACGACCTTGGACGCGACGGTCTTGACCTGGATCGTGTAGTCGGGCGTCAGGCAAGCGTACTGGATCTGCTGCATCACCAGCACCTGCTCCGGCACGCCCTGCAACAGCGTGTCGATGTCGCCGTTCTTGGCGGGCGTCGGCAGGCGGTTGCCGCGGATGATGATCGCGCCGGCCATGCCGCTGGAGACCTGCAGCGCCGTCGAGCCGTGGCGGTGGGTGTGATACCAGAACGTGCCGGCGGGATGGTCGCTGGGGATATTGTAGATGTACTCGAAGGTCTGGTGCGGATCGATCGACAGCAGCACGTTGTCGCTGTTCCCGGTCGGGCTGACCCAGAGCCCATGCGAGTGCAAATTGGTGCCGTTGAAGCAGTGCGGATGGTTCATGTCCATCCCCGGCATGTCGACGCAGGTCGGGTCGTCGGGCAGATCGTTGTGCAACACGATGTGAATGGTGTCGCCCGGCGTCACGGGGATGGTGGGCGCCACATATTCGCCGGCGACGCCGTTGGCGCTGTTGGCATAGCTGCGCAAGGTCACAGCATCGTCGCGCGCGGTCGACGGGTTGTAGAGCTTGCCAATCGTGTAGACGACATGCATGTCGAGCTTCTTTTCGCCAGGCGTCAGAAGCTGCGACGGGGTCAGCGCCAGCAAAGGCGCGCCCGCCGTAAGCGGGCGAATCGGGGTGACGGTATAGAGCGGCGGATTGACGACAGCCCGCTCGCCGGCCGGGACGGCAACCGGCGGGACGGCATGCATCGCCTTCCTGGGTGCCGCGCCGGCGGGCGCGAGCGCCGCGAGCGCAATAGCGCAAACCAGAATTGTGCGTGCGAGACTTTTCGCCATGAGCGCCCCCTGCCCTTTTGGATATCGCCGCGCGAGGACGCCGCGCGCACAGCACGCCATACGACGGCGCGGCCGACAGGCTGCGCGCCATGTCGAGACGCTATTTCCGAACCGCATTGTTGTCCAGCAATCAGAACTCGGCTTCGAGTTCTTCCACCGCGTCGGGCTCGGCCTTGGCGGCCTCGATCCATTCCAACATATCGGGAAGGTTGAGGATGGTGTCGCAATAGTCTGCGCAAAGCCGGTCCAGCTTCACGTGATAGGTGACGAACCGGGTGCAGACCGGGGCGTACATCGCATCGGCTAGTGTCGGCTTGTCGCCGAACAGGTAAGGTCCGTCATAGGTCTTCAGGCATTCGCGCCAGATCGCGACGACGCGGTCGATGTCGGCCTGGGCGCCGGCCCACACTTTGAAGCCGGGATAGTCGGCCTTCAGGTTCATCGGCAGCGCCGAGCGCAAATTGGCGAAGCCTGAATGCATCTCGCCCGCAACGGCGCGGCAATGGGTGCGCGCCTTCAGGTTGCCGGGCAGCAGGCCGGCCTCGGGGCGGGTCTCGTACAAATACTCAGCGATGGCCAGCGTGTCCCACACCTTTATATCGCCGTCGGTCAGGCACGGCACGAGGAAGGAGGGCGAGAGCAGCAAGAGCTCGGCGCGGGTGTCCGGATCGTCGCTGGCGAGCAGTTTTTCGCGGAAATCCAGCCCCGCCATCCGGCACAGCAGCCAGCCGCGCAGCGACCAGGACGAGTAGTTTTTGCTCGAAATCGTCAGGAGTGGTTTGCTCATGGCGGACGATTCTCACGCTGAGGCCGTAACCAATTATTTCGCGGTGCAGCATAAAATGCACTAGCATTTTTCGCGGACAGGGCGTGAAATTGGACAAATATTGCCGCACCGCAAAATCGGGATGGGTGGCGGCCACCAGGGGCGTCTTATTTCTGTGATGTTGTACGACGCCTACCAGGCTCAGTCGGATCTGCTCGCGCCCCTGCGCGCCTGGGCTGGGCTGACCAGTTCGATCTTCCGCGACACCTGCGCCGGGCCCAGCGCCAACTATCTTCTCAAAAGCGTGTCGGCGGCGGCCGAGATCGTGAACCGCGCCCACCTGATCCACGACCGCCCGAGCTATGAGATCGAGAGCATCGAGATCGAAGGCCGCGCCGTGCCGGTGCACGAGGAAGCGGTGCTCGAGACGCCGTTCGCCACCCTGCTGCGCTTCCGCAAGGAGACCAATGCCGAGCAGCCGCGCGTCCTGATCGTGGCGCCGATGGCCGGGCACTTCCCCACCCTGCTGCGCCAGACCGCCAAGACGATGCTGGCCGATCACGACGTCTACATCACCGACTGGAAGAACGCGCGCGACGTGAAGCTGAGCGCCGGGCGGTTCGGCGTCGACGAATATATCGAGCACACGATCCGCTTCTTCGAACGGATCGGCGAAGGCGCCCATGTCGTCGCCGTGTGCCAGCCCTGCGCCGCCCTGCTCGCGACCGTCGCGGTGATGGCGCAGGACAATCATCCGTGCCAGCCGCGCAGCATGACGCTGATGGCAGGACCGGTGGACACGCGCGTCAGCCCGACCTCGGTCAACGAGCTGGCGACCGGCCATCCGATCGCATGGTTCGAGAAGAACCTCATCACTACGGTGCCGCGGCGCTATGCCGGCGCGCATCGCCGCGTCTATCCCGGCTTCATCCAGGTCTCGGCCTTCCTGTCGATGAACCTGCCGCGCCACGTCCGCGCCCATCTCGACCTGTTCGACCACATCCGCCGGGGCGAGGACGAGAAGGCCGACGCCAACCGCAAATTCTACGACGAGTATTTCTCGGTCGCCGACCTGCCGGCCGAGTTCTATCTCGAGACCGTGCGCAAGGTGTTCCAGGAGTTCCATCTGCCGCGCGGCCTTTTCGAATACCGCGGACGGCGCGTGGAACCGGCGGCGATTCGCAAGACCGCGCTTCTGACCGTCGAAGGCGAGCGCGACGACATCTGCTCGGTCGGCCAGACCGTCGCGGCCCACGATCTGTGCACCTCGATCAAGCCCTCTCGCAAGAAGCACTATGTGCAACCCGGCGTCGGCCATTACGGCGTTTTCTCGGGCACGCGCTGGCAAACCCAGATTTATCCCATCGTGCGCAACACAATTCTTGCGAGTTCGTAATGTGAAGTTCCGCCGCGACATCTCGCGACGATTAACCGTTTGTACGCACGGATGCATCGCACCGCGATTTGATGAACGATGTGCCTTGATCTCTCCACAATCTTGGGGCCAATGTGCGCCGCGGACGCGTGGCAGGGGCTGCGCCGAACAGAGGGTATGAACACAATGAAGCTTTTCGCATCGGTTGCCGTCGCGGCGGCTCTCGCTTTCGCCACGCCGGCGCTGGCTGAAGATCTCCACATCACGATCAAGAACAACACCAGCACCGACCTGACCGAGCTCTACGTCTCGCATGTCGGGACCAACTCGTGGGAAGAGAACATCCTTCCCGAAGCTGCCGAGCCGGGCTCGACCCAGCCGGTCGACATCGAAGACGGCCGCACGACCTGCGACTACGACATCAAGGCCGTGTTCAGCGACGGCGGCACCGCGGAGTTCCGTAACCAGAACCTCTGCCAGGTGACCACGTTCAGCGTTCACGACTGAGTCGAACGGCCTGACCAGGAAACGACCCGGTGCGACGCAAGCCGCGCCGGGTTTTTTCTTGGGCGCCGGGCGCATGACCTCAGGCCTCGCGCTTCTGCGCCATGACCTCTTCATGGCGCGCGGCGACTTTCGGCCACAGGGCGGCGACCTCAGGCACGTCGAGGTCGAAGACGGTCCTGAGCGTGGCGGCGAGATCGCCGGCGTCGCCGATCAGACGCTCCTGCGCGCCGTGCGGCGTGACATGCGATATCGTCCGTCCACGGAGAATCGCGTGACCCTCCCGGGTGTGGCGCTGGGCGATCAGGTTCTGCACGAAGGGCGAGATCGGCGCGCTCTGCAGCAAGGCGCATTTTCCGGAAAGCAGCGCCTCGTCGGCGGTGCCGAGCGTGAAGTCGAAGCTCTTGGCGCCGGGGCGCAAATCCTGGAGCCGCCACCACGCGGCGTCCAGCGCCGTCAGCTCGTAGCCGAAGCCGTGCGAGGTAAAGCGGCCGGGCACCACGGCAAACGGATCGTGCGGACCGTCGCCGAAGCCGACATCGGCCAGGAAGGTGCCCTCCGCCAGATCGACGCGCAGCACCAGGTGATTGCCGTTCTTGGGGTCGCCGGCGAGCGCGCGCATGACGGCGCCGGTGGCGCGGGTAACCTTGAAGCCGAGCGCGCCCAGCGCCCAGCCGAGCAGGCCGTTCATCTCGTAGCACCAGCCGCCGCGGCGCCGTGTAACGATCTTGTCGAACGCCGCCGCCGGCGCGGTCGTCAGCGGGCGGCCGAACTGGACGTCGATGTTCTCGTAAGGGATCGCGAGGAGATGGGCGCGGTGGACGGTGCGCAGGCCTTCCAGGGTCGGCGGCGGCGGATGGCCGAGGCCGATGCGGGAAAGGTAGTCTTCGATGTTCAGCGGCTTAGCCTTCCTTCGGCAATATAATTGTTCCTCGAAATATCAGCTCCCTCCCCCCTGGGGCTCACCGGCTTCCTATATTTGGGTCGAAGGACGAAGCGGGCCACATCGTATTGTTTTCGAGATGCGAGGCCTCCCCTCCCCCGGACTATCGAGCATTCGAACCTCGTGAATTCGATGGGGGGCACCCCTTCCGCCACATTTCTCCGTCGAAGCGACGGCGGACACATCTATCAAGATAGAAATCCGCCTTCGCTCCTTCAAGGCGAAGGTCATGAACTGGAGTCGATCTCGGCTTCTCCACTGCTCGTCGCTTCAACAGGCAATCGATCCGAAAACCAAACCGCACCGCCAGGGTAGCCATGCGGTAGTCGGATGCGCACATCAAAAAAGTGGGCGATCAGACTTTCAGCCGCAAAAAATGAGGCGACGACATCCGACGGCTGGCGCGACGACAATTTGTGCGTCCAGTCATTTCGGGACTGCCGCGCGTTCTTCAACTCGTCGAACAATTGCTGCGGCAGCAAGCCTCTGTCCAAAAGACGCGTGGCGATTGTCGCAATGGACGACGATGCTTTCGACAGTTCGTGCCTATTCGACCGCGCGCGCATGAGCTGTTCGCAAACTACCCAGCTTAGGAAACATGCCTCGTCGAAGCCGCGACGCGAATAGCGATAGGTCGCAAGATGAAGAAGCGCGATCAGTGCTACGAGGTCTACCTCGGTGACCTCCAATATGGTTTCGAGCATATTGAAAGATGCATTCACGGTTGCGATGTCGAAGACAAACCGAATCGGAACGGCGTCGGGATCGAGCGAACCGCCGGCGTGATCCACGCAATCTTGCGGCTCCCGATCCAGATCGTCGAGCACAATGGCATCCTGCGCATCGATCGGGTGGCCGAGTTGGCCACTACGATGGCCGACCTCGCTCTCGGCGGTCGAAAGGCACGCTTGGTGGGCGTTCAGCAGTTGGGCGCGCCGGGCTGCCTGGAAAGGCGCCTTCCGCAACCCAAATGCACGGGTTTCGGAAATAGCCTAAGACAGCAGGAGTGGACATCGATTTTGCGTACATAACGGGAACATAGCACATCGGAGGCGGGTTTTCGCCAAATCAGGGCCGAATCGAATTATTTTCAACTTCAGTAGAGGGGACCCTTGCATAGTACGAAGTTCATGCTAGATAGAACTTCGTAATAGCAAGGAGGCGGAGATAAAGCGTTGTGACCGAG
>CAYXMO010000050.1:0-14307 GCA_964465935.1 uncultured Rhizobium sp. | reverse complement strand
CAATTTCACCGGCGCGGGCAACAATGACGCCAACACCATCATCGGCGGCACCGGCAACGACTATCTGATCGGCCTGGGCGGCGACGATATTCTTATCGGCGGCGCCGGCGCGCCGAACACGCTGCAGGGCGGCACTGGCAACGACACCTATGCGGTCGAGGCGGTCGGCGACTCGGTCTACGAGGCCCCCGGCGAAGGATTCGATCAGGTCCAGACCAACCTGGGCAGCTTCACACTTCCCGCCAATGTCGAGCAGCTGGTGTACACCGGCGGCGGCAACTTCACCGGCACCGGCAATGACGGCGACAACACGATCATCGGCGGCGTCGGCAACGACGTGCTCACCGGCGGGCTGGGCAACGACACGCTGAGCGGCGGCGCCGGCGACGACCGCTTCGTCTTCACCAAGGGCGACGGCCTCGACACCGTCACCGACTTCACCCATGCCAGCAACGACGTGATCGACCTGCACGGCTATGGCGTGGCGAACTTCGCGGCGTTGCAGCCTTTCATGTCCCAGGTTGGCGCCGACACCCTGATCGCATTCGACGCGCAGAACCACATCACCCTGCACAACGTCACCATGAGCCAGCTCGACAGCGGCGATTTCGTCTTTAACTGAACCCGGTTCCCGCGCCGGAACACCTCATCTTGGGTAAGCAAGCACAGTATTCGCTCGGGTCTTCGCAGGTGATTTTCGCACCTTGCTGTACCGTTACTACTACGCAATATTCGGCTGGTGGCGTAAGGGCACCGCAACGGCGGGCCCGATGGGGGATGCGTGAAAAACGATTTGCTGGCGAAGCAGTTGCTGACGCCTGAGTTCAACGGCACGGCGGGCAACGATTTCATCCATATCGCCGGCGACGGATTGGTCGCGCCGGGCGGCTACAGCGACAACACCAATGCCACCGCCGGCGCCGACACGATCGACATTTCCCAAGGCGGCAACGATTCGGTCTATTCCGGCGCCGGCAATGACGAGGTCTTCGTCGGCGCCAGCCTGACCGCGGCGGACCACCTCGACGGCGGCACCGACAACCAGGCCGATTTCGACACGCTCTATCTCGACGGCGACTATACCGGCGGCAACGCCCTGACCTTCGCGGGCAACGTGGTCAATTTCGAGTTCGTGCGCCTCGCCGCCGGCCACAGCTACACGATCACGGTCGACGACGCCTTCGGCGACAACAGCCGCAACCAGGTCATCGTCGATGGCGGGTCTCTGGCCAGCGGCTATTCCCTCATCTTCGATGGATCGGCGGAGACGACCTCCGGCTTCGTGGTGTCGGGCGGCGATGGAAACGACCAGCTCACCGGCGGTGGCGGCAATGACGACCTTTTCGCCAGTTGGGGCGACGACGTCCTGACCGGCAATGGTGGCAACGACACCTTCTTCAGCGGCGGCCCCGGCACCAAGATCCTCGATGGCGGCGCGGGCAGCGACACCGTGTCGTTCAGCGGGGGCGTAAGCGGCATTGTCGTCGATCTTTCCAATGCCAGCCCGCAGGACATCGGTCCTTTTCACAGCATCAACACCTTTATCAGCATCGAGAATATTTTCGGCACGTTCGGCGACGACACGCTGACCGGCGACGGCAACGACAACGTTCTAAACGGCAGCGGCGGCAACGACACCCTGAACGGCGGCAGCGGCAGCGACACCGCCAGCTACGATCAATCCTACGCCGTCGTGGTCGACCTGACCTTGTCCGGCGCGGCGCAGGATACGATCGGCGCCGGCCTCGATACCCTGAACAGCATCGAAAACCTCTATGGCTCGAATGACGCCGACACCTTGAAGGGCGACGCCGGCGACAATGTCCTGAACGGCAGCGGCGGCGACGACATCCTGCAGGGCCGCGGCGGCAACGACACGCTGATCGGCGGTCTCGGCAGCGACACCGCCAGCTATGCCGACGGCGCGAGCGGCGTCACCGTCGATCTGACCATCGCCACGGCGCAGGCGGTCGGCGGCGGACTGGGCAACGACACGCTGAGCGGCATCGAGAACCTGATCGGCTCGGCCTTCGCCGACACGCTGACCGGCGACGGCGGCAACAACACCTTCACCGGCGGCGCCGGCGACGATGTGCTGAGCGGCGCCGGCGGCACCGACACGGCCAGTTACGCCGATGCCGCAAGCGGCGTGACCGTCGATCTGACGATCGCCACCGCCCAAGCGGTCGGCGGCGGCCTGGGCAGCGATACGCTGAGCGGCATCGAGAACCTGACCGGCTCGGCCTATGCCGACACGCTGACCGGCGACGCCGGCAACAACGTGCTCAGCGGCGGTGCCGGCAACGACATCCTGGTCGGCGGCCTGGGCGACGACACGCTCGACGGCGGCGCGGACATCGACACCGCGAGCTATGCCGACGCCGCTTCCGGCGTGTCGGTCGACCTGTCGCAGGTCACGCGCCAGATCACCGGCGGCGCCGGCAACGACTATCTCTTCAACATCGAAAACCTGATCGGATCGGCCTTCGCCGACGCCTTGAACGGCAGCAGCGGCAACAACACGATCTCGGGCGGCGCCGGCGACGACAGCATCCTGGGATTGGGCGGCACCGACATTCTCAACGGCGGCGACGGCAGCGATGCCATCATCGACGCCGGTTCCGGCTCGACCCTCGACGGCGGCAACGATATCGACCGGCTCCGGCTCGACCGCCCCAGCCTGAGCCAGGCCGTGACCTTCACCTTCACGCCGGGATCGAGCACGCCCGTCGCGCTGGTTGACGGCACGACGCTCAAGAATTTCGAGAGCCTCAACCTCACCACCGGCTCCGGCAACGACGCTGTCACCTTCAACGGCCCGATCCATACCTCCTTCGGCGTCAATTTGTGGAACGCGGGCGCCGGCACCGACACCGTCACCGTCGACATGTCGGCCAGCGCCGGCGCCATCTCGGCCAGCCTGAACGGCAGCACCTACACCGTGTCGGACGCGGGCGGCGCGCTGGTGAACGCCACCAATGTCGAGAACTTCCACGTCATCGGCGGCTCGGCCGCCGACACGCTGAGCGGCGGCACCGGCGCCGACACGCTGTCCGGCATGGGCGGCGACGACACGCTGACCGGCGGCAGCGGCGCAGCCAACACGCTGCAGGGCGGCACCGGCAACGACACCTATATCGTGAGCGCCTCCGGCGATCAGATCGTCGAAGCCGCGGGCGAAGGCACCGACCTGGTGCAGACCACTCTGAGTTCCTTCACGCTGGCGGCCAATGTCGAGAACCTGACCCATACCGGCGGCGGCGGCTTCACCGGCATCGGCAACGGCGACGCCAATATCCTGACCGGTAGCACCGGCGCCGACTATCTCATCGGGCTCGGCGGCGCCGACACCCTGATCGGCGGCACGGGCGCGGCGAACACGCTGCAAGGCGGCACCGGCGACGACACCTATGTCGTCAGCGTCGCGGGCGACTCGATCATCGAAGCGGCGGGCGAAGGCACCGACACGGTGCAGACCACGCTGAGCGCCTACACCCTCCAGGCAAACGTCGAGAACCTCACCTACACCGGCAGCAGCAGCTTCACCGGCACCGGCAACACCAGCGCCAACGTCATCGTCGGCGGTTCGAGCGCCGACACGCTGATCGGCGGCGACGGCGCCGCCAACACCCTGCAAGGCGGGCTGGGCGACGACACCTACATCGCCACCGCCGCCGGCGACGCCATCGTCGAATCCGCCGGCCAAGGCACCGACCTGGTCAAGACCAATCTCGCCGTCTTCAGCCTGGCGGCCAATGTCGAGAACCTGACCTATACCGGCGCCGGCGCTTTCACCGGCATCGGCAACGGCGACGCCAATACGATCACCGGCGGCGTCGGCGCCGACTATCTCATCGGCCAGGGCGGCGCCGACACTCTGATCGGCGGCAGCGGTGCCGCCAATACGCTGCAGGGCGGAACCGGCGACGACATCTATGTCGTCAGCGTCGCCAGCGACTCCGTGCTCGAATTCGGCGGCGAAGGCTTCGACACCGTCCAGACGGCGCTCAACGCCTACACGCTGTCCGCCAATGTCGAGAAGCTGATGTTCACCGGCAGCGGTTCTTTCCAGGGCACCGGCAATGCCGACGCCAACACCATCATCGGCGGCGCCAGTGCCGACCTGCTCGACGGCGGCACCGGCGGCGGCGCCAACACGCTGCAGGGCGGCCAGGGCGACGACACCTATATCGCGCGCGTCGCCGGCGACCAGATCGTCGAGCTTGCCGGCCAGGGCACCGACACGGTGCAGACCGCGCTGAGCAGCTTCGTGCTCGCCGCCAATGTCGAGAATCTCCTCTACACCGGCGCCGGCGCCTTCACCGGCATCGGCAATGGCGACGCCAACACCATCACCGGCGGCAGCGGCGCCGACTATCTCATCGGCCAGGGCGGCGCCGACACCTTGATCGGCGGCAGCGGCAGCGCCAACACGCTGCAAGGCGGAACCGGCGACGACACCTATATCGCCAGCGCCAGCGGCGACTCCGTCATCGAATTCGCGGGCGAAGGCTATGACGTGGTCCAGACCGGCTTAAGCACCTTCAACCTGTCGGCCAATGTCGAGAAGCTGGTCTACACCGGCACCGGCGCGTTCACCGGCCTGGGCAACAGCGACGCCAATGTGATCATCGGCGGCACGGGCAGCGACTATCTGATCGGCCTGGGCGGCGACGACGTGCTGCTCGGCGGCGCCGGCGGCGCCAATGCGCTGCAGGGCGGCACCGGCAACGACATCTACGCCATCGAGGCGGTCGGCGATTCCGTCATCGAGTCCGCCGGCGAAGGCTTCGACCAAGTGCAAACCAATTTGGGTAGTTTCACGCTGTCGGCCAATGTCGAGGAGCTGATCTACACCGGCGCGGGCGACTTCACCGGAATGGGTAATGGCGGCGACAACATTCTCGTCGGCGGCGCGCACAACGACACGCTGACCGGCGGGCTCGGTAACGACACGCTGAGCGGCGGCGCCGGCGACGACCGCTTCGTCTTCACCAAGGGCGACGGCCTCGACACCGTCACCGATTTCACCCACGCCAGCAACGATATCATCGACTTGCACGGCTACGGCATCGCGAATTTCGCGGCGCTGCAGCCTCTGATGAGCCAGGCCGGCGCCGACACGCTGATCGCGTTCGACGCCCAGAACCACATCCTCCTGCAGAACGTCACGATGAGTCAGCTCGACAGCGGCGATTTCACCTTCAGCTGAGCGCCGCGGCAGGGGTTAATGCCGGTTAATTTGTGCCTGCGCCGCCGCCGGCAACCAGCGCGTGACGACGCAGGTGATTTCACGCTGCGGACTACCTCGTATTGCGCGCTGAGTCCGGATAGGCGCACATACAACCGTCGATTCGCCATCGGTCCGGGTGTGTTGCGTGACGGACTATCCTTATGAGTACGCGTTCTCGTTCGCGGACGGCCCTGGGCCGTGGGCGAGCTGGATGTCTCCGTCGCTGATCACCGGCGATAACGGCGCTTATGGCAGCTACACCCGCTTCCAGGCGCCCGGCCAATTCGATCCCAACCACACCGACGGCATCGGCCCGATCTGGCTGGTCGCGCATCTGTCGGTCCCCGCTGTCGGCGCGATGGGCGCGGTCGATCTGCGCGGCGCCCAGATCGATCTGACGGTCAAGGGCACCGACTTCGATCCCAACGGCGCCAAGCTCTATTTCTGGATCTGCAGCTACATCCCAGAAGAGCACATTACCAAGAATTTCTATGTCGGCCTGCAGGTCACCAACTGGGCCAATAGCGGCAACGATCTCGCGTCGCAGATCACCTCCGGCTGGCAGACTCTGACCGTCACGCTCGACAGCGATCCGGCGCACTGGACCTATGCCGGCAACGACGTCTCCGGCCAGGGCGACTGGGCCGGCCGCTACGCGCCCGAGGATTTGGAGACGGCGCTGTCCTCGGTCGACGCCACCATCCATCTCGTCATGGTCGGCTCCGATCCCAACCAGGCGCCGAGCGGCTTTCTCGACATCGAGAACATCGCCATCCACACGCTCGCGCCGGCGGTGCCGTCGGCCAACCAGGCACCCAGCATCCAGATCGTGTCGGGCATCGAAGACAGCGACGTCAACGGCACGGTGAACGGCGCCGCCGGCTTCGATCCGGCCCTCACCGTCTACACCTTGCTGGCGGATTCGGCGCAGCACGGCAGCGTTATCCTCGATCCCGTCACCGGCGCCTTCGTCTTCACGCCCGACCCCGATTTCAACGGTCCGACCGATTTCACCGGCCCCGCCTCGTTCCAGTACACCGTCAGCGACGGCACCAACACCAGCGATCCGCTCACGGTCGACATCTTCGTCGCCCCCGTCAACGACGCGCCGGTGCTGACGGCGATCGGCGAGGATGCGGCGATCGCCGCCGATACGGCGTTCCACTACACGCTCTTCCGCGGCGCCGACATCGACGGCAATGCGCTGAGCTTCCAGCAGGTCTCCGCCAGCAACGGCACGCTGACGCTCGACGCGCGCACCGGGCTCTACAGCTTCACGCCCGACCCCGGCTTCACCGGCATCGCGAGCTTTCAATACCAGGTCAGCGACGGCATGCTCGCCAGCGCCGTCAAGACGGTGACGCTGACGGTGGTGGATGCCGACGCGCTCGATCCGCTGCCCAGCTTCGAAGACGTCGTCGACGAATACCTGCTTGCCGGCGACATGGCGTCCTTCGTCGCCTGGACGGTGCGTCTGGCCCAGGCCGGCGATGCCAACGCCGCCTATCACTACGGCACCTGGCTGCATTACGGCACCTATGTCGCGCGCGACACCGCGAGCGCCGCGAGCTATCTGAGCCACGCCATCGGCACCGTCGACGACGCCTCGCTGCAGCTGGCGGCGCTCTACGAATCCGGCGACGGCGTCGCCAAGGACTACGCCCACGCCCGCGCCCTGCTCGAAGGCATCGCGAGCCTGCCGGCGGCGCAATACGAACTCGGCCTGCTCGACACGCTCGGCTTTGGCGGGCCGCAGGACGATGCCGCGGCGACGGCGCATTTCCTCGCTGCCGCCAAGGGCGGCGACGCCGATGCCATGCTGACGCTGGGGCGCCGCTATCTTAGCGGCGGCGGCGCCACCGCCGATCCGCACGACGCCTATTTCTGGCTCAGCGTCTCGTTGAAGTTCGGCGCCGGCTCCACCTTCCAGCAATTCATCGACCTTATTACCAAGAACGCCGACACCGCTAAGGCGCAACTGACCGCGGACGAGATCACGGCGCTCGACCAGGCCGCCGCAGCGTGGCAGCCGGGCGATCCCAGTCCCGTCAACGACGCGCCGCAGGCCGCAGCGGCGGCGGAGACCGGCGCCGGCCTGCAGGACTCCGTCCTCACCGGCACGCTGCTGCCCGGCAGCGACGCCGACGGCGACCGGCTGCGCTTCGCCGCCGGCGCCGCAACCCATGGCAACGTCGCCATCGATGCCGCGACCGGCGCCTATGTCTTCACCCCCGATGCGCTCTATTCCGGCACCGCCTCGTTCCAATACACGCTGAGCGACGGCCAGAGTCTGAGCGCGCCCAAGACCGTCACCCTCGATATCGCCGCGATCACCAAGGCGGTCGCTGACGCGGCCACGCTGGCGGAAGGCGCGGCCATCGCCCACGACGCGGCCAGCGGCGTCCTCGCCAACGACACGGTGGCCGCGGCCGGCACGCCGCTGCGGGTCACCGCGGTCGGCGGCGACGCCGCCAAGGTCGACACCGCGGTTTTGGGGCTCTACGGCACGCTGACGCTCCATGCCGACGGCAGCTACGATTATGTCGCCGATCACGCCGTGAACCTGCTGCAAGGCGAGACCGCGGCCGACAGCTTCACCTACACCGCCACCGACCGAAGCGGCAGCGCTTCGGACGCCACGCTCACTTTCACGGTCCAGGGCGTGGACGGCGCCGACTTCACGGGCGACGGCCTCGTCATCGGCAGCGCGTTCGCCGATCACATCCAGGGCGGCGCCGGCGACGACACGCTGCTCGGCGGCGGCGGCAACGACACGCTGGACGGCGGCGCCGGCAACGACACGCTGCAGGGCGGCCTCGGCGACGACACCTACATGGTGAACGCCGCCGGCGACAGCATCGTCGAATTTCCCGGCGAAGGCAGCGACACCGTCAAGACCGCGCTGGCCGCCTTCGCCCTGCCCGGCAATGTCGAGACGCTGATCTACACCGGCAGCGGCGACTTCGCCGGCACTGGCAACGGCCTCGACAACACCATCGCCGGCGGCGCCGGCAACGACACGCTCGACGGCGGCGGCGGCGCCGACACGCTGCTCGGCGGCGCCGGCGACGACACCTACATCGTGCGCTCCGCCGGCGACGTCGTGGTGGAGAACGAGGGCGACGGCGTCGACACCGTCAAGACCGCGCTGGCCGCCTACACCCTGCCCGGCAATGTCGAGAATCTGGCCTATGGCGGCACCGGCGATTTCGCCGGCACCGGCAACGCATTGGACAACACGATCACCGGCGGCGCCGGCGACGATACGCTGCGCGGTGGCGGCGGCAACGACGTCCTGATCGGCGGCGGCGGCGACAACACGCTGCAAGGCGGCGCCGGCGACGACATCTACCTTGTCGACTCGGCCGGCGATCTGGTGATCGAAAACGCCGATGACGGCAGCGACACGGTCAGGACCGCACTCGCCAAATATACCTTGCCGGACAATGTCGAGCAGCTGATCTACACCGGCGGCGGCGACTTCAAGGGCGTCGGCAACGGCCTGGACAACATTGTCATCGGCGGCGGCGGCAACGACCGGCTGGCCGGCGGCGACGGCGACGACGTGCTGATCGGGCGCGCCGGCAACGACCTCCTGCTCGGCGGCGCAGGCAGCAACACGCTGCAGGGCGGCACCGGCGACGACGTCTACGAGGTGTCTTCGGCGGGCGACAGCGTCGTCGAATTCGCCGGCGAAGGCAGCGACACGGTCAAGACCGCGCTGGCCGCCTACACCCTGCCTGGCAATGTCGAGCGCCTGGTCTATAGCGGCAGCGGCGACTTCAAAGGCACCGGCAACGAGCTCGACAACGACATCATAGGCGGGCCCGGCAACGACCGGCTGACCGGCGGCGGCGGCGCCGACACGCTGATCGGGTTCGGCGGCAACGATCTTCTGATCGGCGGCAGCGGCGGCGGCAACACCATGCAGGGCGGCACCGGCGACGACGTCTACGACGTCTTCTCCGCCGCCGACAGCATCGTCGAGTTCGCCGGCGAAGGCAGCGACACGATCAAGGCCGAGCTCGGCGCCTATGTCCTGCCGGCGAATGTCGAGCGGCTGGTCTATGCCGGCAGCAGCGGCTTCATCGGCATCGGCAACGATCTGAACAACGACATCATCGGCGGCCCCGGCAACGACGCGCTGACCGGCGGCGGCGGCACCGATACGCTGATCGGGCGCGGCGGCGACGACGTGCTGACCGGCGGCAGCGCCGGCTTCAACACGCTGCAAGGCGGCAGCGGCGACGACGTCTACATCGTGACCTCGGCCGGCGACAGCATCGTGGAATTCGCCGGCGAAGGCAGCGATACGGTCAAGACGACGCTCGACAGCTATGTCCTGCCCGACAATGTCGAGCGCCTGGTCTATGCCGGCGGCGGCGATTTCAAGGGCACGGGCAACGCGCTGGACAACGACATCATAGGCGGCAGCGGCAACGACGTGCTCGACGGCGGCGCCGGCCGCAACACGCTGATCGGCGGCGCCGGCGACGACGTGCTGATCGGCGGCAGCGGCAGCGGCGGCTTCAACACGCTGCAGGGCGGCACCGGCAACGATCTCTACGTCATGATCTCCACCGGCGACAGCGTCGTCGAATTCGCCGGCGAAGGCAGCGACACGCTCAAGACCCCGCTCGCCGCTTACACCTTGCCGGCCAATGTCGAAAGCCTGATCTATGTCGGCAACGGCGATTTCGCAGGCACCGGCAATGACGGCGACAACGCGATCGCCGGCGGCAGCGGCAACGACACGCTCACCGGCGGCCTCGGCAACGACACCTTGACGGGCGGCGCCGGCAACGACCGTTTCGTCTTCGCCAAAGGCGATGGCTTCGACACTGTCACCGATTTCGCCGCCGGCAAGTCCGGCAACGACGTCATCGACCTGCACGGCTACGGTCTGAAGGATTTCGCGGCGCTGCAGCCCTTCCTGAGCCAGGCCGGCGCCGACACGCTGATCGCGTTCGACGCCCAGAACCACATCACGCTGCACGGCGTGGCGCTCGGCCAGCTCGACAGCGGCGATTTCGTGTTCGGCTAGGCGCCGTCGATCAGCTTGCCCATCGCTTCGAGATAGCCGGCGAAGGCGGCGCGTCCCGCCGCCGTGATCCGCGCCCGCGTCAGCGGCTTGCGCGCCAGGAAGCTCTTCTCGATCGCTATATACCCGGCGTCCTCGAGCTTGCGCAGATGGATCGACAGATTGCCCTGGGTCGCCTGCAGCAGCGCCTTGAGCTCGTTGAAATCGGCGACTTCGGCATCGGCGAGATAGGCCATGATCCCCAGCCGCAGGCGGCCGTGGATGACATCGTCGATCCGTCCGATGTCGAACGCGGCCATGCCGCCTACTCCGCCGTCCGCGCGGCGCGGATCATCGCATAGCCCGGCAGCGCCATGCAGAACCACAGACCGGTGCCGGCGAACAGGATGTACCAGCTCAGCGTCGTCACGCTCAGCGCCATGGCGACGGCGCAGATCCCCCAGCCGGCCGCGATGGCGAGGTGCCAAAGCCGCTTGCGCATGCTGTAGGCGAAGAACCAGGCCGTGCCTTGCAGGACGAAGACGCAGCAGGGATAGATCAGCCAGACCACGATGCTGCGCTGGCCGATCGCCACCGATCCGATCACCGCGATCAGGAACAAATTGGCCAGGCCGATGGCGCCGAATGCCTGGGCGACGGCGCGGCCCACCGCGCCGCGGATCGTGTTCTTCCGGTTCTGGTAGAGAATCCAGACCATGACCGGAATGAAGAGCACAGTCGGCCCCAGCCCGATGGCGAGCCCCACCGCGCCCGATTTGGGAAAGGCGCCCATCGCGTCCGCCGCATGCAGCAGCATTTGGCCGCCATAGATCAGGCCGGCGGCGAAATAGGCCTGCCCGAAGGTGCGCGTCTGGCTGGTTTCGTCGTCGCCGACCAGACCGCGCAGGAAAGCGAGGTCGTCGCGCGCGGATTGGCTGTCGCTGCTCATCGGGAAGGCTCCTGTGCGAGGGATGGCACGGCGGCGCGATTAGACCGCGATTCTCGGCGTCCGTTGAGGATGGCGCCGATGAAAGTGTAACGCACCATGGTCTGGTAGCTGGCGAACATCAGCGGGAAGGCGATGGCGAGGATGAGCGGAAACTTCACCCACCACGGCCATGCCAGCTGCGACACCGCGACCTGCAGCGCCATCACCAGCGGAACGTGGATCAGGTACAGCCAATAGGACGCATCGGCGATATAGCGGCGCACCGGACTGTGATTCGCCATGAAGCGCAGCGCGATGCCGACGAAGGCGAAGGTCCAGGTCCAGATCGCCAGCGTGTAGCAGGCGGCATAGAGCACCGTCATCGCATTGTGCGGCGCCGGCGCCATCAGCATCGTGACGCCGGTGATCGCGAAGGCCGCTATGGTGAAGGCGATGGCGGCCACCAGATTGTACAGCCAGCGCCGGCGCCACACATCGAGCAGTCCGCTCTGGCGATGCAGCAGCCAGCCCAGGCCGAAGGCGGTGAAGAACCCGACCGCCGCGAAGGCATTGGGCACCAGCGACGAATCCGGCGTCATGATGCCGACCTGCTGGATCCATTGCGGCGCCAGGATGAAGGTCAAGGCGAGCGGCGCGCCGAGCACCACCGGCCCCAGCGGATTCTCGATCAGGCGGCGCACCGCCGCGTCGGCGGCGCGGCGCAGATGGCCGCCGCGGTCTACCAGCACCACGAAGCCGCGCAGCAGCAGCGTCGCGGCATAGAGCAGCAGCAGCACGTACAGGAACCACAGATGCGTCAGCGGGAACGCCGGGAAGCCGGGATAGGCCGGCGGCTTGGGCAGCGGTCCGCCATGCGCCATCACCATCGCGCCCCAGATCGACGCCGCGACGATCCCCGCGAACAGGATCGGCCAGCCGACGATAAGCGGCAGGCCGATGCGCTTCAGCCGGTCGCGGATGAAGCCGCCCACGCCCTTCTTGTGGAAGCTCATATGCGCGAAGAAGCCGGCGAGCAGGAAGAACGTCGTCATGCGGAAGATGTGCAGCACCAGGAACAGCGCCGAGAGCACGGCGGAGCGCGAATTGTCCATCACGATCCAGAGCGGCACACCGGGCGGGCTGGGCAGGAACGAGGCCGTGGCGTGGAACACGATGCCGAGCATCAAGGCAAAGCCGCGCGCCGCATCCAACGCATGCAGCCGCTCCGAACCGCCCGTGCTTTTCGCCGTGGCGCTGCTCGCCGCACCGCCACTGTTCGCCGAACCGTCGCTGCTCACCGAACGCGCGTCGCGCAGCGCACTGGCATTACCCATCGAAAGCCTCCATCGCAGCGGCCAGCGCCCCCATTTCGGCGGCGCCCGTCCGATGTCCAAGCGGCGCACCCATCGCGCCAACCAACGGTCAATACATACGACAACTAGTTTGTAAAATAAACTAGTTTTCTGCTTGTGATCGATGAGCTGACGCTAGGGCTTGAATCTATTGAGATTTTCAGAGCCCCCTGTCTCAATTCCCCCTCTCCCCCTTCGGGGGAGAGGGTTGGGGTGAGGGGGTGTCGAGGTCAGTGTCGATAGCCGACATGCAGTTGAAGTGGCCGCCACACCGCGACGTTCGCCTCCGCGTCATCGACACTTTGTCGACCTGCTCCCCTTTCGCAAGAGCGCCCCTGTCTTCGACATTCACGCTCTCGCGCCGCCCAAAAAAATATTTTCGCGCTGAAGCAAAATATCGTCGCTGCGCTGCACATCGCATCTCTATCCACACCGCGCGCCGAAAATCTCCGCACCCGGCGCGGCTTTTCGCGGCGCGCGGCGTGGATAGACCGTGTACGGAATTATTTTGGACTACCCCTTGAACCGAGTCGGTCCAAACGCCATTTCACCCATATCCCCATAGGTGCATGCAGACCAAAACGGCCGGCTGCGCGCGCGGCATCATGCATCGTTTGCGAAAACCCGATTCAAGCCGAGCCCGAATTGCGTCCGCGCCGCCTCGCAATTTCCGCATCGTGCGCTCTGCGCCCGTCCGCCACCCAGGGAAAATCCTTCGGGATCGCGCGCGGCAGCGGCGCGGTCTGGAATTCGTTGGCCCAGGCGCGGCGGATGCGGTTCGTCCGGTTGACGCCGGCATAGTGATGCGTGCGCGCGTGGTGAAAGGTCATGCCGCCGGCTTCAAGCGGCACCGGTACGCCGGCGCCGGTGTCGACAGGCACGCTGAATTCGAGGACATGCACCTTGGGATCGTTGCCGCCATGGCGGTGCGGCAGCACCTCGCCCTGGTGCGAGCCGGGCACGAACCAGAGGCAGCCGTTCTGCGTATCCACCGCGTCCAGCGCCAGCCAGGTGCCGAGCGCGCTGTAATCCTTGTTCACGTCCCAATAGGCCTCGTCCTGGTGCCACGGCGTCTCGGCGGGGCTGTTCGCGCCTTTGAAGATCAGATGACCCCAGCTTTCGAGCCCTTCGGCCGGTGTCGCCAGCAGCCGCGACGCGATACGCCGCGCATTGCGCCACATCGCGGTCTTGCGGATCTGCGGCACCTGGCGCTCGGGCAGCAGGAACTGGCCGAGCAGCGGCGGCGCCGTCGTGCCGTAAGGCCGCGTCAGGTCGAATACGCCGTCGAGCAATCCGGTCGGCGGCACCGCGATCAGCGCGTCGTAGACTTCGCGCAACCAGCCCAGCTCCTCGTTCGTCGTCAGGCGTGGCACGGCGAGATAGCCATTGGCGGCGTAGAACGCGGCTTCGGCGTCACCGATATCGACTTCGAAGTCCGTTTGCGGCAGCGGACGAAAATCCATGGACGCCTCCTAAGCCGGCACCGGCGCATCGGCATGGATCAGCCCTTGCGCCTTCAGATCGGACCACAGCGCCGCCGGCGTCGGCGCCTCCAGCAGCGCGACGTTGCCGTCCACTTCCTCCGCGCTCACCGCGCCCGGAATGACGCTGACGACCAGGGGATGCGCGGCGACGAATTGCAGCGCCGCCTGGCGCAGTCCGACGCCATGGGCGTTGCACACGGCGCTCAGCCGCCGCACCCGCGCCGCGACCTCGGGCGGGATCGCGCCGTAGTTGAACGTCGCCTTGCCGGCGAGCACGCCCGAATTGTACG
>CAYXMO010000049.1:0-14370 GCA_964465935.1 uncultured Rhizobium sp. | reverse complement strand
GGTCCTGCGATGGTTAGTATTAGGCGGCAACCCTTAACGATCGCTTGACGATGCGGCGGCGGCCTTGTTTGCCGCGGCAAACACGCCTGGATTTGGCGCTTTGGAAACCACCGGCAGGCCGCCAAACCGGAGAATCGGGCATTCTCAGCCGCTTACCGATGGAATCGGCGGCGGCGCGGTGCGCCCGTGGACGCCCGCCCCGCCCCTGCGTACGGTATCGCGCCATCGCCACGAGATCGTTCATGTCGGAAACCCTGTCCGCCGGTCTGTTTTCGCCGGCCAATCCGCCGCCGGATGGGCGTGCCGTGTTCCGCCTCGCGAACGACTTCCTGGTCTCCGCCATCGAAGCCAATTGCAAGTTCATGGCCGGCGATTTCCTCCAGGCGCTGGTGTGGAACGCGATCTGGCTGGCCAATGTCGGCGAACTCGCCGAATCGGACCCCGACAACGCCTATGGCAAGCTGGAGGCCCTGGCGCCCGACGCGTTGCGCAAGCCGGTCAACCGGATCGCGCTCGCTCATGCGCTCGACATGCCCAGGGAAACCGTGCGGCGCTACACCAATGCTTTGGTGCGCAGCGGCATGTGCGAGCAGGTCGGACGCAAAGGCCTGCGCGTTCCGGCTGCGGTGTTCGACACGCCGCAACAGATCGCGATGGGCCGCGACGCCGTCCAGTCGGTCGGCCGTTTCGTCGAGAAACTGCAGCACATCGGGCTGGCGTCGGACGTCGCGGTGCGCCGCAACAGCCGCGCGGGCGGCGAGCCGCCGGCCAATTTTCGCGCCGTCCTGCGCGCGCATGCGAAGTTCTCGCTGCGGGCCTTGGCGGATTTCCGCAAGATACATAATCACCATCTCGCCACGGTCGTTTACATGGCGATCTGCGCCGCCGACACGCGCTCTTCGGACGCCCAGGAAGGGGCACGCGCCCCGATCGAGGACAGGGGCCATCCGGTGACCTCGCTCGGCCTGTCCAAAGCGCTGCACATTCCGCGCGAAACCATGCGCCGGGTCATCAAGCGCTTCGTGCACAGCGGCGTCTGCACGCGCCTTGCGGGGCACGGCATCGTGGTCAACCGCGCGGCGCAGCGGCGGATCGAGACCGCGGCGGTGGTCGCAGCCGTCCACGCCCAAGTCACCGATTTCCTGTCCGACCTCCAGCGCATCGGATTTGTCCCGTCCGGCGAGACGCGCCACCGCCACGACGCCTGACCGGCCACCATGGCAGGACGCACCGGCATGACTCCCGACCGCGCCCAGACCCTGGCCTTCAAGGCGCTCGGCTTCGTCGCCGGCTCGGACGGCGCGCTCGACCGGCTGATGGAGCTCTCGGGCCTGGACCGCGGCACGCTGCGCGAACGCGCTGGCGAGCCGGAAATGCTTGTCTCGCTGCTCGACTTTCTGTTGGCCGATGAAGGACTTCTGGTCGACTTCTGCCACGGCGAATCGATCGACCCCAAGGACGTCCACCTGGCCCGGCATGTCTTGGAGGGAACGTGAGCGCCACCTTCGACATCGCTGCTGCCGTCGCCCGCCTGACGCCGGGGCGGCCGCTGCTGATCGTCGATGCCGACGAGGTGATCCTGCGATTCGTCGACGGCTTCGACAAATTCCTCCGCGCCGAGGGGCTGTTCCTCGATCTGACGAGCTACCGGCTGCACGGCAATGTGAAACGGTCGGACGACCGGACGCCGATTCTCGACGTCGAAGTCACCGCCCTGCTCGACGAATTCCGCCGCGACCTCGACTCGCTGGAGATCGTTGAGGGCGCCCGCGAATCCCTGGCCGCGCTTGGGCCGCGTCTCGAAATCGTCATGCTGACCAACATCACACCGGCACAGGCGCTGCCGCGCGCGCGCAATCTCGCCGCGCTCGGCCTCGACCTGCCGCTGATCGCCAACAGCGGACTGAAAGGCCCGGCGATCAAGGCGCTCGCCGCCCGCGCCGGACGGCCCGCATTCTTCGTCGACGATATTCCGCAGAACCTGGCTTCGGCGGCCCAGGAAGCGCCCGAGATCTGGCGCATCCATTTGATTGGGGACGAGCGGCTGAGGCCGTTGCTCCCGCCGGCCGCGGCGGCGCATCTTCGCGCCGAGCACTGGCGCGACGCGGAAAGCTTCATCGCGGACAAGCTCAGCGAAGCGGGATTGTAATGCGGTTCGGCATCGACCTCGGCGGCACCAAGATCGAGATCCTCGCGCTCGACGGCAGCAAGGAAATATTGCGCGAGCGCGTCGCGACCCCGCGCGACAACTACGACCACACCGTCGCCGCCATCGCCGGCCTGGTGCGCGACGCAGAGAAGAAAACCGGCGCCGGCGGCAGCGTCGGGATCGCCATCCCGGGCACCGTCAGCACCCAAACCGGTCTCGTCAAGAACGCCAACTCGACGCGCCTGATCGGCCATCCGCTCGACAAGGACGTCGCCGCCGCGCTTGGCCGCCCAGTGCGCGTCGCCAACGACGCCAATTGCTTCACGCTCTCGGAAGCCTGCGACGGCGCCGGCGCCGGAAAGGACGTCGTGTTCGGCGTAATCGTCGGCACCGGCTGCGGCGGCGGCATCAGCGTCGGCCAGCGCGTGCTGAACGGCGCTCACGGCATCGCCGGCGAATGGGGCCACAATCCCCTGCCCGCGCCGACACTCGAAGAGCTCAAACATGCGCCCAATTGCTATTGCGGCCGCGCCAGCTGCATCGAAGCCTGGATCAGCGGCACCGGCCTTGCCGCCGACTTCAAGCGCCGCACCGGCCGCGACCTGCAGGGGCATCAGATCGATCTCGCCGCGCGTAACGGCGACGCCCAGGCCCAGGCCGTGATGGAAGACTTCTACGACCGCTTCGCCCGCTCGCTGGCGAGCATCGTCAACGTGCTCGATCCCGATGCCATCGTGATCGGCGGCGGCTTATCGAACATCGAAGCGATCTACGCGCAATTGCCGGCGCGCGTCGAACGCTACGCCTTCTCGCCCGAGGGGCAGACGCCGATCCTGAAGAATTTGCATGGCGATTCCAGCGGCGTGCGCGGCGCTGCCTGGCTGTGGAGCGAAGCCGAGGCGGCGGCGCTGCGGTGAGCGCGTTCTGCCGCGATTGCCTGGCAGACGCCCGCGCCGGAGCAAAGCGTTGCGGCAAATGCGGCGGCCTTCGCATATTGGCGCATGACGAGCTCGACAGCCTGTCGATCGCGCATATGGATTGCGACGCGTTCTACGCCGCGATCGAAAAGCGCGACGACCCCGGCCTGCTCGACAAGCCGGTGATCGTCGGCGGCGGCTCGCGGCGCGGCGTGGTCTCGACCTGCTGCTATGTCGCGCGCATCTTCGGCGTGCGCTCGGCGATGCCGATGTTCAAGGCGCTGGAGCTGTGCCCGCAGGCGGTCGTGATCCGGCCGGACTTCTCCAAATACACCGCCGCGGCAAGGTCCATCCGCGCCATGATGCGTGAACTGACACCGCTGGTCGAACCCCTATCCTTGGACGAAGCATTCCTCGATCTCTCCGGCACCGCACTGCTCCACGAATTGAGCCCGGCGAAACTGATGGCGCGATTGGCCAAGCGGGTCGAGAGCGAGGTCGGGATCAGCATTTCCGTCGGCCTCAGCTTCAACAAGTTCCTGGCCAAGCTCGCTTCCGAACTCGACAAGCCGCGCGGCTTTGCGGTGATCGGGGAGAAGGAAGCCGTTGCCTTCCTGCGCGACAAGCCGGTGGGATATATCCGCGGCGCCGGCGCAGCGCTGCAGGCCAAGCTGGCGAAGGACGGCATCACCCACATCGCGCAGCTGCAGGACGCCAACGTCAAGGACCTCGCCAAGCGCTACGGCAACACCGGGCTGTGGCTGCACCGCCTCGCCCACGCTGAGGACAGCCGCAAGGTCGAGGCCGACGGCGAGATGAAGAGCATCTCCTCGGAGACCACATTCGACACCAACATCACCAGCTTCGAAAAACTGGAATCGATTCTATGGCATCAAGCCGAGCGCGTCTCAGCCCGCGCCAAGGCGTCCGGCCTCGGCGGCCGCACCGTCGTGCTCAAGCTGAAGACCGCCGGCTTCAAGACCCGCACCCGCAGCGTGTCGCTGGACGCGCCGACCCAGCTCGCCGACCGCATCTTCCGCACCGCGCGCGAAGCGCTGCGCCGCGAAGCCGACGGCACCGCCTTCCGCCTGCTCGGCGTCGGCATCAGCCAGCTCGGACCGGACTCCGATTGCTACCCCGCCGACCTGGTCGACGACGGCGCCAGCAAGCGCGCCGCCGCCGAACGCGCCGTCGACAAGCTGCGCGCCAAGTTCGGCGAAAAGCTGGTGGGAAAGGGCCGCGGGCTACGCTGACGCTCTACGGTGCGGCGCGCGCCGTGCGGCTGATGCCGCAAGTCGGCGGCAGCGCTTCCAGGCGCGTCAGCTCCGCCCTCATCGTGAAGTTGGGATAGATCAGGCTCATCGAGGCGATGACGCCGTTGGCATAAAGCCGGTAAGCCATCTCGTAGTCGGCGCGCTCGTCGTGCGAGTCATGCGGAAAATAACTGACCAGAGTCGGCCAGGCCGCCACGCCCTTGAGCAGTCCGCCAGGATCGGCGGCGCCGTCCAGGGCGCGCTGCGCGGTGCTTGCGGGCCGGCCGATGACGGTAGAGGTGTCGTAAAGGTTGGTGCGGTCACCGCCCTGGTACACGGTTTCGCGGAACGCCTGGACTCCGGTCGTGGCGGCGTGCAGCACCGCCATGGTGTGCTGCGTCGGCAGCAACGTGCCGACCGGCAGATCGAAACGCCGGCCGCGCGGTGAGGTCATCCGCACTTCGCCGCCGGCCGCCGCCAGCGTGCCGATGCCTTCGAAGCGTTGGGTGAGCTTGCCGTTGACCATGTTGCGGATCTTGAAGCGGATGGCCTTGCCGGCGCGGTCTTCGCTGGACGAGATGATGAAGTCGGAATGCGCGTCGGCGCCCTTGCCGTCGGTCATGTCGGCGATGAAGCGCTGCGTCGTCGTCCAGCCGGTGCAGACGTCGCGGAACTCGAGCACGGTGCGGCCGTGCACCGCCACCATGCCGCCCGGCCGCGTTTCGGACAGCGTGACCTCGTAGAAGGCACGATGCGGCGCCAGAGCGCCAGGCGCAGCACTGGCGCTCGCCGCGACGAACATTGCGGCGGCAGCAAGGACGAATGATTTCACGAGCCCTTCACCCTTCCATCATGACTGACCAGCGGTCCGTACAGATCGGGCCGGCGGTCGCGGAACAAACCCCAGGAGGCACGCGCCTTGGCAATCTCGTCGAGGTCGAAGGACGCAACGGCGACGCCTTCGTTCGTCCGGTCCAGCTCCGCCACGATCGCGCCTTGCTGGTCAGCGATGAAGGAGGAGCCGTAAAACTTGATCTCGCCCGCCTGGCCGTTCTCGGTGCCGATGCGGTTGGACGCGATCAGCGGCATGACATTGGCGCCGGCATGGCCTTGCATCACCCGGCGCCAGTGATCGCGGCTGTCGAGCGGCGGCGCCGGCGGCGGCTCGCTGCCGATCGCTGTCGGATAGAACAACGCCTCGGCACCCATCAAGGCCATCACGCGCGCGCTTTCCGGGAACCATTGGTCCCAGCAGATCGCGGCGCCGAACGCGCCATAGCGCGTGCGCCAGACCTGAAAGCCGGTGTCGCCCGGCGTGAAGTAGAACTTCTCTTGATAGCCCGGCCCATCGGGAATATGCGACTTCCGATACAGCCCGAGCACCCTACCGTCTGCATCGACCATCGCAAGGGCGTTGAAATGCGTATGGCCGGCGCGCTCGAAAAAACTGATGGGCAAAACGACGCGGAGCTCTTTGGCGAGTTCCGAAAGTTCCGCGAGCAGCGTGTTCCCCTCGAACGGCGCCGCCCATTTGTAGTGTTCCGCCAACTGGTCCTGGCAGAAATAGGGCGTCTCGAAAAGTTCCTGGATCAGGATCGCGTTGGCGCCGCGCGCCGCCGCCTCGCGCACGAGCTCCTTGGCGCGCGCGACGTTCTTCCTTGTGTCCCAGGTGCAGGCGAACTGAGTCGCCGCGAAGGTCACATTCCTCATGCCGGTTCCTGTTGCGTGATGCAGTGGATGCCGCCGCCGCCCTCGACGATGTCGCGCGCCTGGATCTGCAGGATGTCGCGCCCGGGAAAGCAGTCGGCCAGAGCGGCGCGCGCCTTCTCATCGTTGCGGTCGTCGAACGCCGGCATCACAAGCCCGCCATTGGCGAGGTAGAAATTGACGTAGCTGGCCTGCAGTAAGCGTCCGCGCCCATCGCGGCCGGGCTCTCTGGGTTGTTCGAGTTCCACGACTTCAATCCGACGCCCCATCGCGTCGCGGGCGTCGCCGAGGCGGCGGATGAGTTCCATCACCGGCTCGAAGTCGGGATGGCTGCGCGCGGCGGGAACGCCGACCAAGACCCGTCCCGGCGCTACGAAGCAGGCGATGTTGTCGACATGGCCGTCGGTCTCGTCGTCGCAAAAGTCTTCGCCCAGCCACAGCACGCGCCGCGCCCCGGTGTAGAGCGCAAGACGCTCCTCGACTTGCTGGCGGTCCAGGTGCGGATTGCGGTTGGGGTTGAGCAGGCACTGCTCGGTGGTGATGAGCGTGCCTTCGCCATCGCTGTGGATCGCGCCGCCTTCGCACACCAGCGGCGCGGCGTAGAGCCTGACATCGGCCAGCCGCGCGGCCCGCGCCGCGAACTGGGCATCTTCCGTCCACGGATGATATTTGTTGCCCCAGGCGTTGAAGTCCCACTGCACCGCGGCGCGGCCGCCGTCGCCGGAGGTCAGGAAGGTCGGGCCGCTGTCGCGCGCCCAGGAATCGTCGAGCGCGACCTCGAAGATCTCGACCTTGCCGGAGGTCGCCAGCTTGGCCTCGGCGGCATCGTCGGGCCGCGCCGCCATCGTCACCGGCTCGAAGGAGGAAATCGCGCGGGCGACGCGGGCATAGGCCTGCTTGGCGCGCAGCAAGCCCTCCGGGCCGCCCCAGGCCTCGATGCGGCATGGCCAGCACATCCAGGTGCGCGCATGTGTCGCCCATTCGGCGGGCATGGCATAGCCGTCGCGCGCCGGACAGGGATCGTCGGCATCCATCCGTTTGGTCATGCTCGCTTATAGCGCGCCGCCGCGCTCCACGATAATCTTTTGCCAGCTAAGGATCACAGCATGCGCATCGAAGACCGCCTGAAAGAACTCGCCATCACGCTGCCGACGCCGCCGGTGCCGGTGGCGAGCTACGTGCCTTATGTCGTCAGCGGCAACCTCGCCTACATCTCCGGCCAGGTGACGCTGGCCGATGGCGGCCTCAAATATGTCGGCACCGTCGGCAAGGAATTGTCGCTCGAAGACGGCAAGGAGGCGGCGAAGCTCTGCGCTATCAACGTCATCGCCCAGGTCAAGGCGGCCTGCGGCGGCGATCTGGAGCGCGTCCGCCGCATCGTGAAGGTCACCGTCTTCGTCAACGCCGTGCCCGGCTTCGCGCAGCATCCGGAAGTCGCCAACGGCGCCTCCGACCTGTTCGTCGCGGTGTTCGGCGATGCCGGCCGCCACGCCCGCGCCGCGGTCGGCGCCGGCTCGCTGCCGCGCAATGTCGCCACGGAAGTGGAAGCGGTGATCGAGATCGCGTGACGGGCGAGTTCACAGCCAGGATCGCCGGACGCGCGGCCGAGATCGGAGCGGCGGCGTGGAACGCCTGCGCCAATCCCGGCGGCGACCCCGATCCGCACCCGTTCACGCGCTACGAATTCTTCGCGGCCTGCGAAGAATCCGGCTCCGCCACCGCCCGCACCGGCTGGCGGCCGGCGCATATCGTCATCGAGCGAGACGGCGAAATCCAGGGCCTGCTGCCGACCTATCTGAAGAACCATAGCCAGGGCGAATACGTCTTCGACCATTCCTGGGCCGACGCCTTGGAGCGTGCCGGCGGCGACTACTATCCCAAGCTCCAGGCGGCGGTGCCGTTCACGCCCGCGACCGGACCGCGGCTGCTGGTGGCGGCCGGCGCGGATATCGACGCGACACGCGAAGCGTTGCTGGCGACCGGCGCGACGGCGGTGCAGCAACTCAAAGCGTCGTCGCTGCACATCACCTTTCTGACTGAGGACGAATGGAAGGCTGCCGGCGAGGTGGGCTATCTGCTGCGCACCGACCAGCAGTTCCACTGGCTCAACCGCGGCTATCGGTCGTTCGATCAATTCCTCGGCGAACTTTCCTCGTCCAAGCGCAAGAACCTGCGCAAGGAACGGGCCGCGGTGCGCGACGCCGGCGTTACATTCGACTGGCTCACAGGCAGCGACCTGACCGAGGCACATTGGGACACGTTCTTCGAGTTCTACATGGACACCGGCGGACGCAAAGGGGGCCGGCCCTATCTCACCCGCGAGTTCTTCAGCCGCGTCAGCGCCGCGATGCCGGAGCAGACGCTGCTCATCCTGGCGCGGCGGAACGGCCGCACCATTGCCGGGGCGCTCAACTTCGCCGGCGGCGGCGTGCTCTACGGCCGCAACTGGGGCTGCACAGAGTTCGTGCCGTTCCTGCATTTCGAGACCTGCTACTACCAGGCGATCGACTTCGCCATCGCCCGCGGCCTGGCCAAGGTCGAAGCCGGAGCGCAAGGCGCCCACAAGCTGCTGCGCGGCTACATGCCGGCGCCGACCTACAGCGCGCATTACATCGCCCATGACGGATTGCGCCGGGCGGTGAACGATTATCTCAAGCGCGAGCGCGAAGCCGTCGCCGAGCACATCGAGGAATTGGCCGAGCGCGGCCCGTTCCGCAAGACCGACGCACCGGAGGAAGAGCGATGACCTACGATCCCAACAACATCTTCGCCCGCATCCTGCGCGGCGAGCTGCCCAAGGTGGCGGTGTATGAGGACGACCTGACCCTCGCCTTCATGGACATCATGCCGGCCACCGAGGGCCACGTCCTCGTCATTCCCAAGGAAGCGGCGGTGACGATCTTCGATTTGTCGCCGCAGGCCGCCGCCGCCACGATGCGGACGATGCAGAAGGTCGCCCAGGCGGTGAAGAAAGCGCTGGCCTGTCCCGGCCTGATGCTGGTGCAGCTCAACGGCGCCGAAGCCGGCCAGAGCGTGCCGCATCTGCACTTCCACATCCTGCCGCGCGCCGGCGGGTTGGACATGAAGATGCATGGCCGCGCCATGGTCGATCCCAAGACCCTCGTCCCCATCGCCGAGAAAATCCGGGCGGCGCTATGATCCTGGAACACGCCGTCCTCAACGTGAAGAAGGGTCAGGGCGCCGCCTTCGAAGCGGCGCTGAAGCAGTCCCGCCACTTGCTGGAGGCGACCGAGGGCTTCCAGAAGATGGAAGTGCGGCCCTGCATCGAGAGCAAGGACCGCTACCTGCTGCTGGTGTGGTGGAGCTCGGTCGAGGCCCACACCGTGGGCTTCCGCGGCTCCGACCGCTACGGCCCGTGGCGCGAGGCGCTGCATGGCTTCTACGAGCCCTTCCCCACGGTTCAACATTACGGCCAGCCGTTGTAGTCTTCCCGCCGCAACCAGGACGGAGGCCGCATGCGGCGCACGACGCGTACACCCATCTAGACGGGGACGACGCCGATCGATCGCCAGTGAGACGTGAACACACCAACCGGTGGAGTGTGGCCTAAGCCGCACTACAGTGGCCTGCCCAGACGTCTTCGAAGAGGGCGAACAAAACAGGCCGAGGTTCGGACGGAGCGCTTATGCCTTAGCTCCCGAAGCCGGAACCGGAAGTAATCGCCGACGGCAAGGCGGTGAATGGGTCCCTGACACGATCAAGCCTGGAATAGCGAGCGAGCACACGGTCGACGCGCAGCGTCGGCGTGCGAGCGAGCCGCTAAAGAACAAACGGAACCCGGCTCCTTTGGATCTCATCCGAAGGAGTCGAAGATGGCGCGGCAAGACGAGAACCGCGGGTTTAACTGCATCAATTGTGGCGCGGCGGTCGAGCCGCTGAGCAACGGAAGCTATCGCAACCATTGTCCGGTCTGCCTGTGCTCCGTGCATGTGGATTTGCGCCCGGGCGACCGCGCCAACACCTGCCGCGGACTCATGCGCCCGGCCGGCCTCGTTTATCGGCGCAAGAAGGGCTGGCAGATCGTGCATCGCTGCGAGCGCTGCGGCGGGCTGGGCGCCAACCGGATCGCGGAGGGCACCGCCCAGCCGGACGACGTGCGCGCCGTGGCGCGGCTGTCAGGTATGGAAACGGCGGCGGGCCGACCTATATGGTGAGGCATGATCTATCTGATCGCCATCTTCTGCTCGCCTTTGGCGCTGCTCTTGAGCGGCAAGCCGGTGTCGGCGCTGTTCAATTTCGTGCTCTACATCCTGTCGATCGTGTGCTGGATCACGATCATCCTGCACAGCGCCGGCCTGGTATTGTGGGGCGCCGCGCTGCTGCATGCGGTGCTGGCGATCAACAGCGCCCGCGAGGACCGCCGTGCCCGCTGGATCGCCGACGCAGCCCGGCGCGGTCCATAAAAGGACGGGCGACAACAGCTGCCGCCCGTCTTTTTCGCCTGTTGCGGAGCCGCCAGCGCCCGAACGCATCCGTCCAGCCGACAAGCACTTTCGCTTCGATCCTCCGCGGTCCTTTGGGTGCCTGCGACAGCGCACCTGCGACCTGTCTGACGACTCGCAGCTTTCCCTACAGCATTGCATTGGCGGCCTGGCGCCGAACGCTCTTGACCACCGCCTCCTCCGAGTTTCGGTGTGGAGATGGGGGCCACAATCTGTGGTTTCAAGACCACAGTGATGCAATTTTATGACAGTTTGTCAGAAGAGGCGCACATCTCGCGCCTGATCCATTGCTTCGATCCGGGATGCCAACGACATCCGCTCGGCATAGGCCCTGCGCGCCGCACGCCGCCGTCCCGTGAGCCACGCCCCCTGCTCTAGCTTTCGCAAGCCGCGCGCGAGAAACGCCAAGCCGTTCGCGCTGCTATCGGTTCGCAGCAACTCGACGCCGCTTCTCATCTCCGCAAAACCGGCGAAGATACGTCCCGTCAGAATGCGGGCGAAGCCATGGTCCACCATCGCCTCGCCGATGCTGGCAGGCGTCAGGCCCGCGCGTTCGCGGATTTTTAGCGACTCCGCGAGGTCGCGTTCGCCGTCCCAGAACCGCCAAGGCCGCGCGAGCAGACCGGAGCGAAGCAAGGCGAGGCCGCGGATCGACAGAATCCCCTGTGTGGCGTTCGTATCGCGCTGCATGGCCTGCGTCGCGGCCAGGATGGCTTGGTCGAAGTGAAAGAGCTTGCGCTCCCACGTCTCGACGGTCTGCGCGATCGAGTGAAGCGCACTGGCTCTGGCGCCAAGCGGCTCGCGGACATCACGCCCATCGCGGAATGCCGGCACGGACGCGAATGTCGTGCGCAGCCGCGTCTGGGTGTTCAGTGCCGCGTAAGGGCCCATGACGGTATGACCGTGAAGACCGAACCAGGATGCCTTTCCGGCCCACAGCCCCAGCGCCCTGTCCCACAGCATCGCGACTTCGGGCGTCATGCGTTCGCCATCCCGGACCATCAGCTCGCGCATCGCGGTCCAGATGCGAAACAGCGCCGCGCCATGCGGCAGAAGCTGAGCGACGCCGCCTTTCGTCCGCCGGCCCGAGCCGACCTCGTCCAGCAGCCGCCGCGCCAAATCCGGATTGTGTGTCGCTCCGCGCTCCGCGCGCAGATCGCCGCCGAGAAATTGGAGCGCCGGTGCCGCCAGATCTTCATCGCCGTGCGCGCGGCTGCGTTGCCGCGACAGCCAGTCGGGGAGTGCGCCCGCATTCACCTTTCTTTGCAGGCCGCGCGCCAACGCATCGCAGACCGTGCGGAACGAACGGAAAAGCTCGTCCTGATCGCCGACGAGATACAGCGCAGTGTCCGCGGACCGGCTAAGCATCCCCATCGCTGCCGAAAGCGCATCTTCGGGAACCCGGCCGCGTTCATGCAGAACCAAAACCGGCTTACGCAGCACGGCGGCGGCGAAAAGCTCAAGCTCAAGATAGCTCGCCTGCGCGGATTGCTCGAAATACCCTACGCCGCTGCCATGGCGCCCAGTCAGAAGAAACGCAAACAGGTCGCAATTCTTGATGCCGTCGAAACAGCGGTCCACGATCGTGTCGGCGTCCGGATCGAAGTCCAGTCCGCGCCAATCGTGCTCGTAAGCCCAAATCCGGACAGGCAGGCCGACTCGATTCTCGAGAATTTTCTTTCGCAACGGGACATCAACCAGCCCGCCGCCGTAATAGTCCTTGAATGTCGAAGACAGGAAGACGGTCGGCGCGTCGTTCATCCCACGCCCCGACTTGGTGTCGCAACCGGTGCGATCAGGGCGCGAAGCTGGAGCGGCACTTCACGCCCCAGTGGCCATTCTCGCAGGTGATGACGTAGATCGAGTCGAAGCCGCCGATCACGCCGCCGTCCTTGCGGTAGCGGGTGAAGCGCGTGTCGATGTGGACCTTGTCGGCGCCGGCATGGATCACAGCGCGCCGCTCCCACGCCGAGTGGTCCCACTGTGCCAGCGCGCCGGTGGTGAAGCGCTCCGGCTTCATGTCGCCCTGGTTCAGGATCACCATCGTGTTCGAGGCGAAGCGCACCGACGGGAAGTTGAACGTTGCTTCGAAAGCGGGGATGTCGCGGGCGTTGAACGCGGCCATGAATTCGTCGAGCACGGTCTGCGCGGCGGCGATCGATGCGGCATGGTCCGGCATGGCGTTGTGCGCTCCCTCGGCGATAGGCTTTGAGCTTAGAGGGGGACGGATGCGAACGGAAGAAGCGCGCTGGATCGCGGCCAGGCTGGCGGCGCTGGACGCCGTGTCGCCGCTGATCGAGCTGGGCTCCGCCGACGCGCGCTACCGCCGGGTGACGCAGCCGCATATCGAGGCGCTGATCCATGCGCCGCTGCGGGCGCGCGGCGTGCGGATCGTGCATGTCGATGCCAAACAGGCGGACGGCGTGGACATCGCCGGCGATGTGTTCGATCCCGGTATGCAGACGCGATTGGCGGCGCTGGGCGCGCGCTGCGTGCTGTGCTGCAACATGTTCGAGCATGTGCCCGATCCCGCGGCACTGGCGGCCATTTGCGACGCGGTGTTGATGCCCGGCGGATATCTGATCGCGACGGTGCCGCGCAGCTACCCCTTCCATGCCGACCCGATCGACACCTATTTCCGGCCGACTCCAGACGAGATCGTGGCGTTGTTTCCAGGTTATGCGTCGGTCGACGGCGCGATCATCGAGAGCGACAGCTTTCTGGGTGAGCTGCGCAAGCGCCCTGCCCTGCTGGGGGGAGCGCTCCGCTCGATAGCCGCGTCGGCGGTGCTTTATCGCGGCTGGACCGCGAGCAAGCGCCGTGTGCATCGCTTCGCCTGGGCGTTGCGGCCATATCGGGTGTCGGCGGTGGTGTTGCGGAAGGGTTAGGCGACGGATTCAGCTCTCCCGTAGACGGCCCGTCGCCCTTCGAGGCTCGCGTCCGCACGCTGTCGCTACGGACGGCTCGCACCTCAGGGTGACGGCCCTACTGAGACAGTCGCGTCATCCTGAGGTGCGAGCGAAGCGAGCCTCGAAGGACGACGCGCCGCTCAGGTATCGGTACTTCAACGAAAAATGCCCCTACCCCGGCATCTTCTCGAACACCCTCAGTCCCGACGGCAGCGGCACCCAGGCGGGGCGCTGGGAATTGAAGATCGCCATTGTCGGCTTGAAGTGCGATGGGTCGTCGAGCGAACCGGCGTAGATCGTGTGCTGCTGCGCCACGCCGCGCACGCCGCCATAGACGAGACCGCCGCAGGACGGACAGAAATTGCGCTCGGATTTGCGCCCGTCGCTCTGCGGCATGGTGTGGATGACGGCGTCGCCGCTGAAGCGGACGACGCTCGCGGCGAAGCCCATGAAGCCAACGAAGCCGCCGCCCGACGCCTTGCGGCAGTCGTCGCAAAAGCAATAGCCGGCGTAGAACGGCGGCGCGCTCGCTTCGTAGCGGAGCGCACCGCAGAGGCAGCCGCCGGTGATGGGTGTGCCGGACACAGACGTCCCCCTCCCGAAATTTGCTCCGCAAATTTCACCCTCCCCCTAAAGGGTGAGGGATGGCTCACACGCTTTCTTCCGCCTTCGGCTTCTTCGGCGGGGGTGGCAGGGCCTTTGGCTTCTTGTTGTTGGTGACGAATTCGAAAGCGAGCTTGTCGTTCTCGCGGTCGAGAAGCACGCGCACCGTGCCGCCTTCCTTGAGCTTGCCGAACAGGATCTCGTCGGCCAGCGGCTTCTTCAGGTTCTCCTGGATCACCCGCGCCAAGGGCCTGGCGCCGAACGCGTCGTCGTAGCCCTTCTCGCCCAGCCAGCGCGTCGCCTCAGGCGTGAGATCGAAGGTCACGTCGCGGTCGACCAGCTGCGCCTCGAGCTCGAGCACGAACTTCT
>CAYXMO010000048.1:0-14565 GCA_964465935.1 uncultured Rhizobium sp. | reverse complement strand
CGACTTAACCCAGCGACGGTGCGTTAGCCGCCGCCTGATCCACCAGAGCCTTGAAGGCGCCGGGCTCGTGCGTGGCGAGATCGGAGAGGACCTTGCGGTCGATCTCGATGCCCGCCTTGGCGAGCCCGCTGATAAATCGGCTGTAGGTGATGCCGTGTTCGCGGCAGCCGGCATTGATGCGCTGGATCCAGAGCGAACGGAAGTTGCGCTTCTTCTCCTTGCGGCCGATGTAGTTGTGCTGCAGCGAGCGATCGGCGGCTGCGTTGGCGCTAGTGATCGTGTTCTTGCGGCGGCCATAGAAGCCTTTGACGGCCTTGAAGACCTTCTTGCGGCGGGCGTGGCTGGGTACGGCGCGGGGTGCACGTGACATGGCTTAGAACCCTCCGCCATACGGCATCCAGCGCTTGACGCGCTGGGTTTCGGAACTGGACAGGATCGCTGTGCCGCGCAGGTCGCGGGTGCGGGCCGGCGAGTTGGAGATCAAGCGGTGGCGCTTGCCGACCTGGTGGGTCTTGATCTTGCCGGTCTTGGTGAATTTGAAGCGCTTTTTAGCGCCCGACTTGGTCTTCATCTTGGGCATTTTGCGGTCTCCTTGACCCATCGAAGGGTCTGTTCGCATTTGGAGTCGCCAAGGCATGCCCTGCCCGGCCACTCGCGAAAGAGGGCGCGTCATAAAGGGGCGCTGCTTTTATTGCAAGACGGCTATTTCTGCTGGGCCTTTTCCTCGCGGTCACGGGTCGGGCTTTCGCTGGAGGTGCCGGTGACGCCGAAATCGCGCGAATGACTGCCGGCTTCGACGGTCAGAAAGCCTTCGACCGCGAGGCCGCGCTTCAAAAGCTCGCGCACGGCGGCGGCACGGCTCGGCATACGGCGCGCGAAGCGCCAGTTGTCCAGGGCCTCAACCTCTTCTCTCGTCAGCATAATTTGCAGGCGCTCGCCACGCGTCAGTTCGGCAGCCATGTCACCCTCCGTACCCCGTTTGACCGACTACTCACTTACTCATTCGGCTAATAGGACGCCTAATGGTGTAAAAACGCAATGGCAGGGGAAAGAGTTCCCTGCGCTCCTTGCCACAACGCTCAATTGGTAGCCCAATTAGTAAGTAAGCGTTTGATTTTGTTACATTATTTTCCTTGAGATTCGACCCAATCAGCCTATGGTGAAAGTCCAACCCGTTTGGGAGGTCGCGATGTCGGTCAATGAAGTCAGGGGTGAGGGCAAATACCCGCTGCCGGGCATCGACATGCTCCGCGAAGCCAACCACCGCATCTCCAATCACCTGACCTTGCTGGTCGGGATGGTTCAGACTCAGGCCAGCGCCGTGGCCCGGGGACCGGAGACGCTGTCGCGCGACACCGCCCAGGCCATGCTGCGCGAGACCGCCGGCAAGATCGTCAGCGTCGGGCATCTGCACCGCCGTCTCGCCGAGCAGCCGCACAAGGACGACGTCAACCTTTGCGACTATCTGGTCGAAGCCTGCGCCACGCTGGTGTCGTCGCTTTCGCTCGGCGGCCGCGTCAGCCTGGTGCAGCGCCTGACCGCCAATTGCCATGTCACGCCGGAGCAGGCGCAGCAGATCGGCCTGATGGTCAGCGAGATCGTCATGAACGCGGTCAAGCATGCGCATCCCACCGGCATTCCGGTGCAGATCGCGCTCGCCTGCCGGCGCGAGGACGATGGCCGCCTCACCATCGAGATCGGCGATGACGGCGTCGGCCTGCCCGAAGGCGCCGACACCAGCGCCAAGGGCGGCGTCGGTTTCCGTCTGATCCGTTCGCTGGCACAAGCGCTCAAGGCGGAGCTGCGCATCGAGTCCGATGCGCTCGGCTTGACCTTCCTGATCACGCTGCCCGCCGCCGTCAAAGCCGTCGGAATTGCCGCGAATTAACACCAAAGCGCCATGGTTGCGCTAAAGACTGGCTCGCCTCCCGCAAGCCGGCCGCATGACCTTACGCAAATTCCTGCATCAGTTCCGCCGCATCGACGCGTGGCTCGTGCCGCCGGCGCTGCTGGTGGTCATCTATGGCGAGCTGGCGCACAGCCATCTCATCGCCGCGGTCGAGTTCGATGTCTGGGACAAGCTGCTGCACTTCACTGCCTATTTCGGCCTCGCGCTGATGACCACCATCGCGGTGCGCGCCGACCGCCGGGCGTTGTGGTGGGCGGTGGGATTGGTCGTGCTCGGCGGGGTGCTGGAAATCCTGCAGGGTCTGACCGGACGCGACGCCGACATCTTCGACGAACTCGCCAATACGATCGGCGTCGCGGCGGGTCTCGCCGCCGGCTGGGCGGGGATCGCCGTTTTGCGCAGGCGCAAGCTCCTCGATCCTTAGGCGCTCGACCGCGGCTCCCGCCGTCCTGTACAATCGCGGCGCGGCGAAGGAGGGCGGATATGTTCAAGGAATTTCGTACCTTCATCATGCGCGGCAGCGTCGTCGACCTGGCGGTCGGTGTCGTGATCGGCGCCGCCTTCACCGGCATCGTCAATTCGCTGGTCAAGGACGTGTTGATGCCGCCGGTCGGCCTGCTCCTGGGCGGCATCGATTTCTCGAATTTCTTCGTCGTGCTGAAGGGCGATCCCGGTCTCACCACGCTGAAAGCCGCCGCCGATGCCGGCGCGGTGACGCTGAACTACGGCTTGTTCGTCAACACGATCCTGAATTTCCTGATCATCGCTTTCGTGCTGTTCCTGCTCTTGCGCCAGATCAACCGTCTCAAGGCGCCGGCCCAGGATTCGCCGCCGGCCGAGACTCCGGAAGACATCCAGTTGCTGCGCGAAATCCGCGACGCCCTGAAAGCGAAGGCCTGATGCGGCTCGGCCTTGTGAGCTTCGCCCTGGCGGCGGTCCTGACGACACGCGCCGCCGCGGCGGATGAGACCGCGGCGATGCGCGACGCGGCGAACGGTTTCTACGGCGTCTACAAGGCGCTGCATGTCATGGGCGTTCCGGGCGATGCCGACCGCGCCAGATTCGCGCCGTTCCTGTCGCCCAGGCTGGAAGCGCTCCTGGAGCGGGCCGCGGCGGCGGAAGCGAGCTTCTACAAGGCCAACAAGGACGCGCCGCCGATGGTCGAGGGCGATCTGTTTTCCTCGCTGTTCGAAGGCGCGACGGATTTTAAGGTCGACACCTGCAGCGCCGATGGCAAATGCGTCGTGGGCCTCCTATATACCGAGGGCGGCGACAAGCAGTCCTGGATCGACACGGCGTATCTGGTGAAGACGCCGGCCGGCTGGCGGGTCGACGATATCGGCTATGGCGGCGGCTGGGATTTCGGCAACAAGGGCCGTTTGAGCCAGACCTTGCAGCAGCTCCTCCGGTAACCGGAAGGGCAGGGCCGGCGAATAGGGGATGCGATATTCAAGGAGACCGATATGACCGACAAAACCGACGCCGAATGGCGCAAGGAACTGACGCCGGAGCAATATGCCGTGCTGCGCCAATGCGGCACCGAGCCGCCGGGTTCGAGCCCGCTCAACCATGAAAAGCGCGCCGGGGAATTCCTCTGCGCCGGGTGCGGCTCATCGCTCTATGATTCCACGACCAAATACGAGAGCGGTTCGGGCTGGCCGAGCTTCTACAAGGCCAAGGACGGCGCGGTCGCGACCAAGACCGACCACAGCCACGGCATGACGCGCGACGAAGCGGTCTGCGCCAAATGCGGTGGCCATCTGGGTCATGTCTTCCCCGACGGGCCGAACCCGACCGGCCTGCGCTATTGCATGAACGGCGCGGCGCTCAAGTTCACGCCCAAGGGATGACCGCGTTCGCCGCCGAGCGGCCCACCGGCAGCAAGCCCGAGATCTACCGTGAGCTCGCGCTCATGGCGCAAGGCTTGTTCGCCGGCGAGCGCAACGCCATCGCCAACGCCGCCAATCTGTCGGCGCTGCTGTGGATGGGTCTGGAGCGGCTGAACTGGGCCGGCTTCTATTTCCTGCGCGATCCCGGCCTGGTGCTGGGTCCGTTCCAGGGGCGGCCTGCCTGCGTGCGTATCGAGGTCGGTAAGGGCGTCTGCGGCACCGCCGCGGCGCGGCGCCAGGCGGTCATCGTGCCCGATGTCGAGGATTTCCCCGGCCACATTGCCTGCGACGCAGCCTCGCGTTCCGAACTGGTCGTGCCGCTGCTGGCCGGCGACAGGCTGATCGGGGTCCTCGATCTCGACAGTCCCGACCGTGCCCGTTTCGACGACGAGGATGCGCGCGGCATCGAAGCGCTCGCCGCGCTATGGCTGGCGGCGAGCGATCCGTTCTAATCGCGGTCCTAAAGCCCCGTCATCTCGCCGACGGCGCCGAGCACGCCCTTTTTCTTTCTCTTCTTCGTCTTGCGCTTCTTGACCACCCTCTTGGCCTTGACGGCGGTCTTCTTGCCGCGCTTCGCGATGGTCTTCTTCGCTTTTTTCTTCTTCCCGGCTGCCATGTCTCACTCCCGTTGATCGCAACATGCGAATCGCTCGAACTGTCAGACCGTGCGATTGTTCCGTGACGATGTGAAGTGAAGCCCTGCGATCAAGGCCAGACCGAGCGCCAGCGACACCGTGCCGAGCACGATGGCGCCGCGCACATCGTCGTCCGCAACCGCGAAGGATGCCGCGAAAGGCCCCAGCGCGCCGGCCAGCACCTGGGTGCTGCCGCTGAGCACGGCGGCGCGCCGCGACGGATCGGCTTCGATGGTCATCGGCACCAGGAAGGGCGCGAGCAGGATGCTGACGAAACCGCCGGCGGCATTGGCGGCGACGAAGGCCCAGGCCGGCGGTTCCAGCACGAACACCGCCCAGCTCGCCGCGAACACGATGGCGCTCACGGCGAAGATCGTGAAATAGCGCACATGTCCAGCCAGCGCCGTCGCCGCCGCGCCGCCCGCGATCTGCGCCGCCAGCGACACCCAGATCGCGGTGCGCGCGACATCGGCGGAGAGGCCGGCTTCCTGCGCCAGCGGCTGCAGATAGACGCCGACCGTGCTGGTCGCGCCGATGTAGATGAGGGTGGCGAACAGCGTGTACCAGCCGCGCGGCGGCGGCGAACCGCTTTCGCCTTCGGCTTGCGCCAGCGGCGCGTATTGCCGGGCAGTGAAGAACGCGAATCCGATGCCGGCCGCGCTGGCGGCGGCCAGGCCCAGGAACCCACCATCGGCGCCATAGACCGGCAGCACCCATTGCGCGAAGACCAGCGCGAGCACCAGCTGGCTGGCGGTCAGCACGGTGAAGAATATCCCGGCCCAGCGCTCCGGCGTCCGGGTCCGCGCGATCATGCCGACCGTGATCCACAGCAGCATGCCTTCGGGCACACCGGCCAGGGTGCGCAGCATCATCACCCCGCCGCCCGCAGCGCCGATCGAGGCCAGATCGCAGCCCGCTAGCACGAGGGCCGCCAACGCCGCGATGAGCCGCAGATATCTGGGTTTGAGCGCGATGCCGGCCATCGCGGTCGACAGACCCATCGCCAGCGCTTCGGAAGTCGCGGTCAATCCGATCCCGGCGGCGGAAAGGCGGTGCTCGTCCGCCAGCGCGCCCAGCACCGCCGGCAGCACGCCGGCCAGCAGCAGCGACACGACGCCGAGCGCCAGCGCCGCAGCCGCTTCGCTCAGCGGAAGATCGGGGCCGACCGCGTCATGGACGACGGCGTGATGTGGGCTGCTCATGCCGTCTTTGTGCCTGCACGAGCCGGCTTGCACAATCGGCGGCGGATCAGGGCCGCAGCGCCGCCATCAGGTCGTCGGCGCGGTTGACCAGCAGCGAGAAGTGGCCTTCGCCCCGGTAGAAGGTCGCGGTGCAGTCTTTCAGGTGCCGCGCCATCCGGCGCGCCGGCCCCACCGGCATGATGCGATCCTCGTCGCCATGCCACACAAACATGCGCGGCACCGCGACGTCTTCGAGGGCGAAGCCCCAGGGGCGCACCAGACGCTCGATCTCGGCGCGGTTGCCGGCGCCGTTCTGCCGCGCCGTCTCCATCATGGTGCGGGCGAGCACCGAGCGCAGCTCGGCGATGTGCATCAGGCGCAAATCCTCGCCGCCCAGCCATTGCGCGACGCGCAGCATGCGCGCCTCGACCAAGTCCTCGCGCGGCGGATCGTCGGGGCGGAACTGCAGCAGGCGGCGGCGCAGATAGTTGGGAAAGCGATAGGCGATCCACCACGCAAGCCGGCGCGCCCGCGGCCCGGCGCGGCGCGCGATCTGCGGCGGCGGTACGGCGCTGACCAGGGAACAGGCCGCGACGCGGCCTTGCAGTTTATGGGCGCAGGCCAGCGCATAAGGTCCACCCGCCGACATGCCCTGGACCGAGAAGCGTTCGATGCCGAGCTGGCCGGCGGCCTCGGCGACATCGTCCGGCCAGTCGAGCAGGCGGTCGCCGTCCTTGGGGTCGGAGCGGCCGACGCCCGGCCGGTCGAGCGCGATGACGCGCAGGCCGTTCCGGTGCGCCGCCGCCTCCAGCATCAGCGCTTCGAGCCGCGACGAGCCGTGGCCGTGGAAATGAAACACGGCGTGCCCATTTGCCGCGCCGAGATCCAGATAGCCGAGCTTGCGCCCGTCCTTCAGCGTCAAGCTCGCATAAGGCTCGCCAGCACCGGCCTCGCCCATCGTCACGCGACCTTTGTGTTGATCGTGGCGCTGGCCTTGAGCGCCAGCGTGACCGGGGTGCGCTCGGCGATGTCGGCGAGGCGGGCCCGCTGCGCCGTATCGAGATCGCCGTCGATGTGCAGCACGCGTTCGATGCGGAAGGCGTGGTCGTCGCGATGATATTCGAGATCGACGGCAAGGCCGGTGAGCTTCCACTCCTTACGCTCGGCATACATGCGCAGCGTGATCGCGGTGCAGGAGCCCAGGCCCGCCAGCAGGAAGGCAAAGGGCGCCGGCCCGGTATCGCCGCCGCCGGCGCTCACCGGTTCGTCGCCGGTCAGGGCGTGATGTCCGGCCTTGATGTCCACTTGATAGCGGGCTGCGGCGAGCTTGGCGCCGGCGCGCGCCACCAATAGCGTGTTGGTCATCGCGTGTCCTTAAGGCCCCTCGACCATCAGGCCGCGGGCCCGCAGCTGCGCCGGAACGCCGCGCGGACCGACGAGATGCGCCATGCCGACGGCGACGAAGAAGGTGCGGTTTTCCTGCAGCATGCTCTGGATTTGTCCGGCCCAGTCGCGATTGCGCTCATCTAGCAGGTTCTGTTCGTCGGGCAAATCGTGCAGTCCGGCGGTGATGAGCGCCGCCGACTGGGTGAGATCGGCCGTCGCCCAGGCGTCGATGAAGCGTTGTTCGCGCCCCGGCTGGTTGGGGAAGTCGGCGAGGATGGCGCGGAACTGGTCGACGCCGGGACTGCGGTCGGCGCCGGCGAGGAATTCGAGCTGCTGCCGCGTGGTGTCGAGATAGCGGATTTCCTTGCCGTTGGTCAGGGCGAATTCATGCGCCTCGCCTTCCGGCGTGTGCGCCGCGGTGTATTTGCGCCGGTACATCGCCTGCACCGTCAGCACGACTTCGGCGAGCCAGGGTTGCTTCTGGTCGATGTTGCGCTGGTCCATGCCGGCCAGGTACAGGGCGCGGCGGAAGTCGCGCTTGCCGCCCTCGTCGAGATGGGCGCTGAGCTTGTCGCCGGCCGGCAACAAGCCGTTGTCGAAGATGAACCGAGTCTCCTCGGCATGCTCGCTGGGGCCGGTCGGCACTTCGAACACGAAACTGTCGGCGTGGCGCATCGCCTGGTCGATTTCGGCCCGGTGCCACTGTGTGTCCGGCGGCAGCAGATGCAGCGAGGCGACGAGATAGACTGTGCCCTTAGGCCCGTGCACCGTCCACAGCGCCGGATGCGCGTCCTGCGCCGGCGCCGGCGCCGCCAGGCAAAGCACCGCCGCACAGATCAGAAATAATCGCCGCATGCCCGCGCCCTTCGCTCAGCCGATGCGCCAGACGATGCCGTCATCGCGCCGTTCGCTCTGAAGTTTCAGGCTCCGATTATGCACGGCGGCCATGCCCTCCCAAAGCGCGTTCCAGGCGCCGAACAGCGGCTCGGCCTGAGGTACATTGTATAACAGCCGCCAGCCGCGCTGGATCACCTCTGTGCCGTCGATGTCGACATCTTCGCCTTGCGCCGCCGCCAGGGCGCCGAGCAATATCGCGAAATCGCCGGCGCCGTCGCCGCCGACATCCAGCAGGCGGGCGACTTCGTCGTAGTATTGCAGCCCGATCAGCCGCGCCGTGCGGCCGACCAGCGCGCCGGCCTCGTCCGGGCCGAACAGTTCCAGCATCGACGGCAGCATGGAGCGGACATATTCCATCGCGTAGGAGCGTTCGACCTTGGCCAGGCGCTCGGCCGGCCAGCTTGCGGAGTCGAGCTTGGGCGCCTGCGCCGGATGAAAGCGCGGCGCGCCTTCGTCGGACACGAAGCGGACGCGCTCCTCGGGCGCGATCTCGCGGTCGTACTCGTAGTAATAGCCTTCGAGCCCCGGATCGCCGTTCACCGTCTGGCCGGTGCAGACGAAGCCGAGCCGCGGATTGCCCAGCGTGACGCCGTTGTGGCCGTGCCAGCCATGCAGCATCGCCTCGTTGACTTCGCGGGGAATGCCGCAGATCGCAGCGCCTTGCCAGATCCAGCGCGGCGGCGGATAGCGCACCCAGGCCTTGCGATCCGACTCGGGCATATATTCGGTCTTCACGCCGCCCAGCGCGTTGGAGAAATAGTGATATTGCGCGCACGCCACGGCATGCGGCAGCTTGTCGAGCCCCAGCTTGACGAGCCCGTCCTTGAACTTCTCCAGATGCTGGCGGCGGAAATGCGCGAACACGAAGCGGCGTGCGGCCTCGGCGTTCTTCCGGCTGACCAGCGTCAGCACCAAGCCCGTCATCAGCGCATTGTAGAGCCGGGAGACGGCGCGGAAGCCGGCTGGCGTCGCTTGCGGCTTCACGGCGCCGCGTCCGGCACGACCGCGACTTTCACGATGGTGATCGGATCGACCGGAGCGGCGCCCTTCATCGGTCCGTTGTCGCCCAAGGGCACGGCGGCGATCTTGTCGATGACGTCCATGCCCGCGATCACTTCACCGAACACGGCATAGCCCGTGGTGTTGGGTGGTGCGGCGGGATTCGCGTTGAGCGCGCCATTGGTATCCAGATCGATGAAAAACTCGGCCGTGCCGCTGTCCGTCGCGTCGCCGCGCGCCATCGCGACGGCGCCGCGCTTGTGGGGCAGGCCGGTCTCGAGCGGCACGCCGTCATGCACCGGGCGATACTTCACGTCGGCGGTCCAGCTCCCGGCCTGGATCACGAACCCCGGCACGACGCGATAGATCACGGTACCATCGAAATGGCCTTCTTGGGCGTAGCGCAGGAAATTCGCCACCGTCTGCGGCGCGTGTACTTGATCCATCTGCAGCGTGATGTCGCCCATCGTCGTCGACAGCAGGACTTTGGGGCCGGGCGCGACCGGCGGTGCGTCGTCGGCAAGGGCGGCCGAAGGTGCCATAAGAATAGATGTTGCGAGAACGAATTCGGCGAAGCGCATGGCGGTTCCTTGTGAGGACGGATGCGCAGCGTAGCAGAAGTTTTTGCCTCAGGCGCTGGCGCGGGCTGGCGTGGCGGCGATGCGCACGCGCGTGGCCGGCAGGACGATGGTCACCGCCGTGCCTTTGTTCGGCTCGCTTTGCAGCGTGAAGGTGCCGCCATGCAGTTCGGTCAGCGACTTGGCCAGCGGCAGGCCCAGCCCGGTGCCGTGGTGATTGCGGCTGAACGCCGATTCCACCTGGCCGAAGGGCGAGAGCACTTTCTCGATGTCGGCCGGCGCGATGCCGATGCCGCTGTCGCGCACCGTCAGGGCGACGCTGCCGTCCGGCTTCAGCGCCGCCGTCAGCGCCACGCGTCCGCCGGCGGGCGTGAACTTGAAGGCGTTGGACAGCAGGTTGACCAGGATCTGCACGACTTTGCGCATGTCGACATGCAGGAGCGGCGGCGGCTGCGGCAACTCGACCTGGAAGACCACGAAATGCCGGTGCTCGCCGACCAGCCGGCGCGTTTCCTCGACGATGTCGGCGAGCGAGACGTCGCTTTCTTCGAGTTCGGCGCGGCCGGCTTCGATCTTCGACAGGTCCAGGATGTCGTTGATGATCGCCAGCAGATGCGTGCCCGAACCGTGGATGTCGCGGGCATAGCTGGCATAGCGGTCGAGGGCGCCGTCGCCGAACAGGCGCGAGCCGATGATGTCGGAGAAGCCCAGTATGGCGTTGAGCGGCGTGCGCAGCTCGTGGCTCATATTGGCGAGGAAGTCGGACTTGGCGCGGTTGGCGACCTCGGCTTTGGTCTTGGCGTCGGTCAGGATCAGGGCGCCGCGCACTTCGTCGGTGATGTCGGCGCCGATGCCGCGATAGCCGAGGAATTCGCCATCGGCGCCGAAGGTCGGCTTGCCGGAGATCGCGGCATAGCCTTGCGCGCCGTCGCGCCCGCCGAACCGCAGGCGGATGCCGCGAAACGGTCGGCGCTGCGCGATGGCGGCGACGGCTTCGTCGCGCTGCGCCGCATCGGTAGCGCTGCGGGCGATCATCGCGACGCCGTCGAAATTGATCACCGTGCCTGCGGCCACGTCCATGATCTCGTAGATGCGCTCCGACATGTAGTTGATGCGGTTGTCCGCATCCATTTCCCAATACCAGTCGGAGGCGACTTCGGCGTAGTCGCGGAAGCGGCGCTCGCTGGCGCTGAGCTGCGCGTCCAGCGTCACCTGGCGGCGGAACAGGCGGGTCGCGAAGAACACGCTGACCGCCCATAGCAGGATCGTCGTGACGAACAGGCCGGCCACGACCAGCGTCGTCGCCAGCCGCGCCGCCTCGCCCATATGGGTGGAGAAGGTGTCTTCGCGCGCGGTGATGAGGTTGTCGAGCTGCGCGATGCGGCCCAGCACCACGGCGCGCGCCGCGGCGTCGAGCCGGCCCTTGCCGAGGCGCGCATGCAGATCGCGGCCTTCGGCCAGCAGCCGGCCGACCAGGTCGTCGGCGATGCGCCAGTCTTCGCGCGCTTCGGCGAAAGGCTTCCACCAGGCGAACCAGTGGAACAGCCCGATCAGCCCGCCGATGTCGTCGGGATGATTCTGTCCGCGCCGGAAACCGTCGGCCGCCGCGGCATAGTCGGGCGGCGCGGCGCCGAGCGCCAGCCGCGCGTCGCGGTCGCCGCGCGGCACCGCGACGGCGGAGAGGAACGCACGCCAGTCGCGCGCATCGGCGCTGTCGGCATAGCGGTACAGCGCCAGCACCGCCATCTTCTGCGCTTTGGAATAGCGCCCTTCGCCGGTCGCGTAGGCGCGCGTCGCGTTGACGAGCTGAATCGCGCCCCAGCTCGCCGCCAAGGCGACGACCGCAAGCGACAGGAACAGGCCGGCGATGAGCGCATAGGAATGCTTCTGCGCGCGAACCATCTTTGCCGGCGCGCCAGCTCCCAAACTCGTCGCGGTATCGCGAGCCATGGTCCCTCAACCATCGCCGGCCGTGGCGCCAAAGCGATGTCCTTCGAACAATTTGGCGAAAACCCTGTTAATTTCGCGTGTCCGCGCGCGCGCAACCGCAGGCTGCGCCGCCCAATATGGCGTTAAGAGGAATTAGGGACCGACCGGCGTCAGGCGTGCCACAGCACCCAGACGCGCAGGGCACGCTCAGTCCGCGGCCTCGCGTCCTTGCCTTCGAGCGACAGCGACAGCGCGCGCTGTTTGGTATGGATGTCGTCGTCGAGCTGGACAATGACCGGCGCGTCACAACCGTCGGGCGAGCACTCCGTCACCGCGCCGCCGTCGCTGGAGCCGCAATAGATCGCCGCGATGGTCGAGCCGTTCGGCAGCAGGATGCCGTAATTCGCCGTCGTGCCCTTGGCGGGCAGCGGCTGCGCCGTGACGGTGGTGAGCGTGTATCCCTTCTTCAGCGGCGCCGCCGCGCTCCAACCTTCCCATGCGGCGCACACCGGATAGTCGACGTCGTGCTTGCGCACGAAGGCGCCGGGATCGGAGGCGAAGCCGGCGCGATGCCAGGACGGCTCGACGTTCACGATCTGCACGATGCCGGCCGCGGCGGCGATCGCGACGGCGACGGCGCCGCCGCGCACGGCCCAGCCTTGCCAGCCCGGCTTCTCGCGCTCGGCCAGCGGCGCCCGTTCGTAGAACTCGTCCTGCGGCATCGGATAATCGCCCATGAAAGCCGGTCCGATAGCACGTTTCGCGCAAATTGTGGCGAAAGCTGGCTTGGCGGCGGCAAGCAGTGCTATTCCAGCGTCGTCCCGATCCCAGCGCGGAGACACGCGATGTCCCTCTCGATCCGGCCGGCGACACAAGCCGATCTTTCCGCGATGGCGGACCTGCTGGTGAAAGACGGCGAGCAGCGGCAATCTCAGGATGCTGCGCTCTGGTCGCTCGCCGCCGACGCGCGCACCCGGGTTGAAACCGCCATTCGCGCCGGTCTGGAAAACGCCAATCCGCAGATGCCGCAACGCTGGCTCCTTGCCGAAGCCGCGGGACGGATCGTCGGTATCACGCATGCGATGGTGGTGCAGCCGCCGCCGATCTACGACATCGCCGCCGGCCCGCCTGGGCTTTTCCTCGACGACTGTTTCACCACGGACGAGGCGCCGTCCGGCACTGCGGAGGCGCTGCTGCTGGCAACCGAGGCTGCCCTGCGTGATGCCGGCGCGGCGGGCATGATTGCCTCCTGTGTGGCCACGGGGCCGTGGCGCCCCCTGTATGAGCGGCACGGCTATGAAGCGGTCACACTGTATCTGGCGAAGGCCGGGTTCCGCGCGGACGCGCTCTCGCCCGCCGTGCGGCCCGCCGATGCCGACGACCTGCCCGGCATCGTCGAGCGCAGCGCCGCGCATCGGGCGACGCTGTCGCGGTTGAACGATCGCTTCTGGCATATCCATCCCGAGGCCGACCGCCGCTTCGAGATGTGGATGCGCTACAGCTTGACGCTCAAGGACCGCGAGATGTTCGTCGCGGGCGCGCCGGGCGAGGTCCATGGCTATATCATCGCCCAGCCTATCGCGCCGCTTCTGGTGCCGGCGGCGCACGATATCGCCGCCATCGGCGTCATCGACGACTTCTATGATTTGGATTTCGCAGACGTCTCCACCACTGCAAGCGATGGCACGACGGCTTCGGCCTTGCTGTCGGCAGCGCAAAGCACCTTCGCGCGGCGCTCCTTCGCCGCCGCGCTGACCGTCTGCCCCGCGGCGTGGACCTCGAAACGCTCTTTCCTGGAACGGGAGGGCTTCAAGACTGCCAAGCTGTGGATGCTGAAACGCTGACTGCCGCCGCGTGCGGCCCTCAGGTGCCAGCCCGGTCGCAATAGTCCTTCAGGCGCGCTTCCATCGACGCGACGGCTTTTGTCATCTGCAGGAAGTCGGCGACCTCCACCACGTTCCATTTCTGGCCCTCGTCGCCGAACCGGACTTCATCGAACAGGGCGCCGTCCGCGAGCAAGGCGATCTTGGCGCCGCCAAAAGGCTGCCCGTCCCACATCTTGCGCCTTCGATCGCTCTGCCGTTCCGCCGGCAACCGATCCCAATCGCAGCGCCGGTTCACCGACAGTTGATCGGGCCCGGGCAGCTGCGTTCGATCCACGGCGCCAGCCTTCGCCTATCGTGTCACCCGGTACGGCCGTCGCCACGGCCGCAGGGGGAATGTCATGATTGTCGAAAAACCGGCGATGGCCTGGGGCGCGCGCGTCTACGGGCTGGGCATCATGGCCATGGCCGTGGTCTGCCTGGCGTGGGGCGATTTCGATCCGGGGCAGCCGGTGCCCAAGGCTTTCCCGGCCCGGACCCTCCTGGCTTATGCCGCTGCCGTGTTCATGCTGGCCGCGGGCGCCGCCATCGTGTGGCGGCGGACGGCAGCCTGGGGCGCCGCGGCGCTCACCGTCTATTTCACCCTCATCGTCGTCATCGTGATGGACGGGCCCGGCGTCGTCGCGCACTACGCCGTGTTCGGGTCCTACAGCAACACCGCTGCGCAGCTCGCGATCGCGGCGGCGGCGCTGGTCGTCACCGCCGCGAGCGCCGGGATCGACGCGGCGCTGGCGGCGCGCCTCGCGCGCCTGGGCCAGATCGTGTTCGGGGTTTGCGCGATCCTGTTCGGCGGCGCGCACTTCTTCTACATGAACTTGACGGCGCCGCTGGTCCCCGCCTGGCTGCCGCCGAACCAGGTGTTTTGGGGCTATGCCACCGGCGTCGCCCACATCGCCGCCGGGATCGCGATCCTGAGCGGCGTACAGGCACGCCTCGCTGCGGTCCTGCTGACCGTCATGTACGCGTCCTTCACCCCGCTGGTGCACGTCCCGATGCTGTTGGCCGATCCCCACAGCCATTGGATCTGGAGCGAGAACGCCGTGAACCTCGCCTTGGCCGGCGTCGCCTGGGTCGTGGCGGATTCGCTGGCGCGGCGTGAGGGGCGGTAGCGAGGTGGCTTGCCAAGGCGTCGCTCGCGGCAACCGGTCCGGCTTCGCCCGTCCATACGCTGTCGCCATGGATGGCTACGCGGTGACAGTCTTCTCTCGCTTCGCGAGCGAAGGCTGGCGCACCCGGCAGGATTCGAACCTGCGACCTTCGCCTTCGGAGGGCGACACTC
>CAYXMO010000047.1:0-14900 GCA_964465935.1 uncultured Rhizobium sp. | reverse complement strand
GTTCTCACCGGGCCTCGTCCCGAGTTGCTTCTCGACACTCGTCGGATATCTCCAGCGCGTGCCTTATGCGGCATGGCTTATGCCTTGGCAAGGTGCGCAACGGGGCCGCTGGACGGTGCGAAAACGCGCCTGTCCGAAGCATGATCGGCAGCTGTCGCGAAGCTTAGGCATAGCGGCGCCCGCCTGGGCTAACCCCAGGTTTACATGTCGATTTCGGCTTGCGGAACATCGGAGCAGCATTTAAGAAAAACCCGCTGCGCAAGCATGCGGGCTGCTGCCGGACCTGTCCCTCTGGACCCTATAGCGAGATATGTTTCGAACGCGCGCGAGAAGAATTGCACTGACCCTTGCCTATGTCGGCTCGTTGGCCCTTCTTTGCGTGGCCGACATCGTGCTGACCGCGCAGGGCAGCGCCCTGGCGCAGGAGGTGACGCCGGATTTGTTGCGCGCGCTGCAGCAGCGCAATCCCGACGACCCGCTCGGCGCCGACCAAGGCGTCAAGCCGACGATCCAGAACTACGCTCCGGCGAACCCGGGCACGCCCGAAGCCCAGTCGCCGATCGAGTTCGCCTATTCCGAACGCGCCGGGCGCGTCCTGGCGCAGTTCGGCTACAATATCTTCGGGCGGCCCTCGAGCGTGGCCGTGCCGCAGTCCGGCGCGATCCAGGACAGCTACGTCCTTGGGGTCGGCGACGAAGTCGTGGTGGTGTTCCGCGGACAGGAGAACGCCACCTACCGCCAGGCGGTGAACCGCGACGGCCAGGTCATCCTGCCCAAGCTCAATCCGATCCGCGCCGCCGGCCGCAGTCTCGGCGATTTTCGCCACGATCTCGAACTCCAGGTCGCCAAGGCCTTCATCTCGACCAATGTGTTCGTCACCGTCGGAACCATCCACCAGCTCTCGATCCTGGTGAGCGGCGCCGTTGCGGTTCCCGGCGTGCGCATCGTCAGCGCGCTGGCAAGTCCCATCGACGTCCTGCTGCTGTCCGGCGGCGTCTTGAAGACCGGCTCGCTCCGCAACATTCGGCTCATTCGCGCCGGTGCCAGCTACACGATCGATCTGTATTCCGTCCTGACCCAGCACGGCCTGGGCGTCCTGCGCAATCTGCAGGACGGCGACCGCATCCTCGTTCCGCCGCTCGGCCCCACGCTGGCCATCGCCGGTGGCGTCAAGCGGCCGGGCATCTACGAGTTGCCGGCGGCTGCGCGCGGCATGAGCGCCACGGCGCTCATCGCGCTGGCCGGCGGGACCGAGATCGCCGGCGCCTATAACCTTTCCAAGTCGCGCCTCGAACGCGACGGAACGACCACGCTCATCCCGTTCTCGCAAGGCGGATTGGTGGCGAGCGGCGAAATCCTGTTCGTGGACGTCAGCCATGCCGCGACGCGCGACCGGGTGATGCTGCTGGGCTCGGTGATGCTGCCCGGCTATCGCCCGCTCAGCGTCGTGCGGACGGCGGGCGGCCTGCTCGGACAGGGCACTGGCGACCTGGGCCCCACGGCCTACACCTATTTCGCCCTGATCGCGCGCCGCGACCCGGCCTCGAACACCATCACGCTGCTGCCGTTTTCCGCCAAGAATGCAATCGCCGGCACCGGCGACGTGCCGCTTCAGAGCAACGACAGGGTCTACATCCTGGAATATCTGGAAAGCCGGGCGCTGACCAATATCGTCCTCAAGAACAACCAGCAGAACGGCCTGCCGACCGCGCCGACCGACATCGGGACGGACAACGGCGACAACAACAACAATAATAATAACAATAACACGCCGGCACCGCAGCCGGGCGACGCGACGCCGATGCCGAGCCAGTCGCTGCCCAATCCCGATAACACGCCGGCCAATCCCAACCGGCCGTTCGACGCCACGGTGCCGCCCGCGACCCCGGCGAACGGCGTCAATACGAATGTCGGCAACCGCGGCGATCTGCGCCTTGGGGCCGGTGTCGGCGCCGACAACAACACCGAGGCGGCAGCCTTGGCGGCGGCCCAGGCGATCGCACGGCGCAACAACGGAACCGCAGGCCGCGACCGCACGCCCGGCCGCTCCGACAAGGACATCGCGGACTCCATCGCCCAGAAGCTGGGCGTGCCGACGCAAGCCCTGATCAGCGCCGCCACCGACAACATCGTCTGGGTGCTCGACGAAGTTCACGTCCCCGGTCCCTTCCTCGCCGCGCCGGGCACGACGCTGGGCGACATGATCGTCGCCTCGGGCGGAGCATCGCAGACCGCCGACCTTTCGGCGGTCGAAGTCACCTCCACCATCATCGACCAGAAGTCGGGCGTCTCGCGCACCGCACGCACCGTGTACAACGCCAGCGATCACGGCCTCGACCGCATCATCGCCAATCCGCTGGACGTCATTCGCCTGCACGGCGTCTATTCCGACCGCGAGGGCGGCCGCGTGACGCTGGCCGGCCAGCTGCGCTATCCGGGCGTCTACGACATCACGCGCAACGAGCATCTGTCGTCGGTGCTCGAGCGGGCCGGCGGCTTGACCGAAGTCGCCTATCCCTATGGCGCGATTTTCACGCGGCGGCAGGCCGCGATCGTCGAGCGGGAAGGCAACCAGCGGGCGGCGCGCTCGATCGAAAGCCAGCTGGCGCTGATCGCCGCCAAGCCGACGCAGAACGGCGACACCTCTCAGGGCAATCTCACCTTCCTGTCCAGCGTGGTGGCGCGGCTGCGCGACGCGCCGGTGCTGGGCCGCGTCACGATCACCGCCGATCCGACGGTGCTGGCGACCAAGCCGGAGCTGGACGTCGTGCTCGAAGCCGGCGACACGCTGTTCATCCCCAAGCGGCCGTCGAGCGTGAACGTGACCGGCGAAGTCTCCAATCCCGGATCGTTCCAATACGTCTCGAGCGCGTCCTTCGACGCCTATCTTCAGCTCGCGGGCGGGCCGACCCAGTCGGCTGACGCCGGCCGCGCCTTCGTCGTGTTTCCCGACGGCAGCGCGACGCCGGTGGAGTCCAATTGGCTGGCCTTCGGCTCTGGCGGCCGCATCCCGCCCGGATCGACGATCGTGGTGCCGCGCGATCTGCGGCCGTTCGACTGGACGCAATTCGTCAAGGACGCGACCCAGATCATCAGCCAGCTGGCGGTGACCGGCGCCTCGCTCGCCGTGCTCGGCAAGAACTAGCTAGAGCGTCTTCAGCAGCGCGCGCAGGCCGGGCCCGATATCGGGGCGCGACAGCCCGACGACGAGATTGGCCTGCAGAAAGCCGACCTTGTCGCCGCAATCGAAGCGCTGGCAGCTGGTCTTGACGGCGTGGAACGGCATGCGCCCGATCAGGCGGGCGACCGAATCCGTCAACTGGATTTCGCCGCCGACACCGGCTTCGCTGCGCTCCAGCTCGCCGAAGACCTCGGGCTGCAGGATATAGCGCCCGATGATGCACAGCCGCGACGGCGCCTTCTCGGGCTTGGGCTTCTCCACCAGGCCTTTGATCTCGACCGCGATGCCCCTGGTGGCGCCCGGATCGATCACGCCATAACGGCTGGTCTCTTCGAGCGGCTTTTCCTCCGCCGCTATCAGCACGCCGCCGCCGACCTCGTTGTAGACGTCCATCATCTGGCTGAGGCCGCCGGGCGCCCCCACCATCAGGTCGTCGACCAGCAGCACCGCGAAGGGCTCGTCGCCGACCAGATGCCGCGCGCACCACACCGCGTGTCCCAGCCCCAGCGGCTTCTGCTGGCGGGTGAACGACACGGCGCCCGAGTTGGGCAGGCTTTCGAGCAGGCTGTCGAGTTCCTTGGTCTTGTCACGCGCCTCCAGCAGCGCTTCGAGCTCATAGGCGTGGTCGAAATGGTCTTCGATGATGTGCTTGCCGCGCCCGGTGACGAAGATGAACTGCTCGATCCCGGCCTCGCGCGCTTCCTCGACGGCGTATTGGACCACGGGCTTGTCGACGACCGGCAGCATCTCCTTGGGCACCGCTTTCGTCGCCGGCAGGAAGCGCGTTCCCATGCCCGCCACGGGAAACACGGCTTTGCGAACGGGCTTGGGCTTGGGCATGGATCACCGCAAATATTTGTGCCACTTCTTGGCATACACAGCGGCTTGCCGTCCATTCCGGCGGGGTCGAATCTGAGATGGGCGCATGCGCATCCTGCTGACCGGCGGCGCCGGATTTGTCGGTTACCATGCCACGCTCGCCTTGCTCGCGCGCGGCCATGCGGTCACGGCTATCGATGTGATCAATGACTACTACGACCCGGCGCTCAAACACGCCCGCCTGACGCAGATCGGCAGCCGTCCGTCCTATCGCTTCGCGCGCGCCGACATCGCCGACGCCGACGCGCTGCGGGCCGCGGCGGGCGGCGAGCGCTTCGACGCGATCCTGCACCTGGCGGCGCAAGCAGGGGTGCGCTACGCGGTCGCCAATCCGGCGGCCTATACCCGGTCCAATCTGGTCGGCCACGCCAACGTGCTGGAGTTCGCGCGCCATCACGAGGGCCTTAGCCAGTTCGTCTACGCGTCGTCCAGTTCGGTCTACGGCAACGACAGCAAGCCGCCCTTCCGCGAGGATGCGCGTGCCGACAAGCCGGTGTCGTTCTACGGTGCGACCAAGCGCGCCTGCGAGCTGCTCTCGCATTCCTATGCCGAGCTCTATGGCTTGAAACAACGGGGCTTGCGCTTCTTCACCGCTTACGGTCCCTGGGGCCGGCCGGACATGGCTTATTGGTCGTTCACCGATGCGATCCTCAAAGGGCGCGTCGTGCCGGTCTTCGGCGAAGGCAAGCTGATGCGCGATTTCACCTATATCGACGATATCGCCGGCGCCCTGGTGAGCATCGTGGAGGCACCGTTCGCCGCCACCGCGGGCGAGGCGCCGCACCGGATCTACAATCTGGGCAACAGCCATCCCGAAAGCGTGCTCGATCTGATCGGCCATATCGAGCGCCGCACCAACCGCAAGGCGGAGCTTGAGTTCCGCGACGGACCGCCGGGCGACGTGCGCGAAACCTATGCCGACATCGCGCGCGCCGCGCGCGATTTCGGATTCGCGCCGAAGGTCTCGCTCGATGAAGGCATTGCGCGCTTCGTCGACTGGTTCCGGCAGTATCATCGCGCATGATGAGCAGCATGAGCATCGGCCGGGCGATCCGCGCCACGTTTGTCGTTGCCGCGCTGCTGACGGTTCGCGCCGCCGCGGCCACGCCGGTCGAAGCGGCGAATGCGGCGCTGCAGACCGGCAATGCCTCCAACGCGGTGGCGCTGCTGACCCAGGCCTTGGCCGATCCCTCTCTCTCGGCGCACGACCGCGCGCGAATCCAGATCAGCCGCGGCCTGGCCTATGAATCCCTCGGCGAGCGCGACGCGGCGCTGGTCGATCTCACCGAAGCGATCAACGCACACGAGTTGCAGCCGCCCGAACTGGCGCGCGCGTTCTACAATCGCGGCGTCACCCTCGACGAGCTGGGCCGCGCCGAGGACGCGGTCGGCGACTATTCCAGTGCGATCCGGATCGAGCCCGGCTTCGCCGCCGCGCTCAACAATCGCGGCAACGCCTATCGCCGGCTGAACAAGATGGCGGAGGCGCGGGCGGACTATCTGGCCTCGCTCGCCGCCGGCAATCCGCATCCCGAATATCCCAATTTCGGATTGGGGCAGATCGCCGAAGCCTCGGGACAGCCGGCGCAAGCCGGAGACCATTATCGCGCCGCGCTGGCCGCCGATCCGCATTTCGCGCTGGCGGCGGAACGGCTGCGGGTCATGGGCAGCCTGGCCGCGCCGAGCGCCGCCGCGCCGCCGGCGCCCGGCGTCATCCAACTGCGTCCGCCCAAGGGCGCCGAGGTTCACCTGCGTCCGCCCGGACAAGCGGCCGTGCATCTTCGCCCGCCGGGTTCGCCGCCTGCGGCCAGACCCGATGTCGGGCTGAAGCCCGCCATCAGCGAAGGCGGTGCCGCCACCGGACAGGCTGTCCAGCTGGGTGCCTGGCGCCGGGAAGAGGACGCGACCAAGGCCTGGAACCGCCTCATCGGCGGCAGCGGCAGCAGACTGGTGGCCGGTATGTCGCCGGAGGTCGTGCCGGTCGATCTGCCGGGCAGGGGACGCTACTACCGCCTGCGCGCCCGTCCGGTGGCGCCCGGCGCCGGTCCTGGTCTCTGCGCCGCGCTCAAGGCCAGGGGCGTGGCATGCATGCTGGTGCGCGACTAGCCGGAGCGGCCGGACCGTAGGCTGGATTTGGCGGCTTGAACCGCCGGGGCATGCCGGTATCCTTGGGGCTCGGGGAACGCAGGAAAACGCCGATGGCCTATGTCGAAGACCGCATCGTCCACGATGCCGACTCGCATCTCATGGAATTGCCGGACAGCCTGGACGCCTATTTCGACCCCAAATTCCGCGCCGCCTACGATGCGCTGCCCAAGCTGACGAAGAACCCGCGCGATGCCGGCTGGGTGAAGAAGGCGCAGGCGCTGCACGACAGTCCCGATTTCCGCTCCGGCGCCGACGCCAATGTCCTGCTGCGCAAGAATTACGAGGCGCATGGCTCGTTCCGCCGCGAGGATCGCCCGCGCACGCTGGACAATCTCGGCTTCGCCAGCCAGCTGATCTTCACCACCTGGTGCCTGGGCAATTTCGGGCTCGACGAGAGCGGGCCGGCGGACCTCGCCTATGCCGCGGCGCAGGCGCACAACCGCATGATGGTCGATTTCTGTTCCGTCGATCGCCGCTTCCTCGGCACCGGCTATGTCCCATTGGTCGATTTCGACCGTGCCGTTCAAGGCGCCCGCGAGGCGATCGATCTGGGCTGCAAGGCGCTGCTCATCCCCTCCAGGCCGCCCAAGGGACACTCGGCCAGCCACATCGCTCACGATCCGATCTGGGCGATGGCTGAGGAAGCCGGCCTGCCCGTGGTGTTCCATGTCGGCGGCGAGGAAAAGCTCAAAGCGGATTATTTCGAGAACGGCCTGCCGCGGGTGAAGGATTTCCATGGCGGCGAGGAGAACTTCACCTCGGTCAGCTACATGCCCATCCCGCATTCGGTCGAACTGACGCTGGCGGCGATGATCTTCGACGGCGTGCTCGACCGCTTCCCCAGGCTGAAATTCGGCGCCATCGAGCTTGGCGCCTCCTGGGTGCCCGGCTGGATGCGCAACATGGACTCGGCGGCGCTGGCCTTCGTGAAGAACGAGGAGCGCCTGCAGAAGCTTTCGCTGAAGCCGTCCGAGTTCGTCCGCCGCCAGGTGCGGGTCACGCCTTATCCGCACGAGGACACCGGCTGGATCATCCGCAACAGCGGCGACGAGGTCTGCCTGTTCTCCTCCGACTTCCCGCATGTCGAGGGCGGCCGCAATCCGCTCAAGCGCTTCGGCGAGGCGCTGGCCGGCTGCACGCCGCAGCAGATCGACCGCTTCTATTGCGAGAACTTCGTCGACCTGATGGGCGAAGGGCTGGCGCCCGATCTGCGCCGCCCCAAGCATCTGGCCGCGGCTTAGAATCGATAGCGCAAGCCGACGCCGACGACCGAGGCTTCGGCGACGTCGTTGGTGTAGATGCCCCACACGCCCGAGCGGTGGTAGATGCGCACGACCGCATCCCATTGGCGCTGCTGTGGCAGCGCGACAGCCAGTTCGAAGGCCAGGTAGTTGAGCAGGCTCTTGCGGCTGCCCCAATCGACCCGCTGGTAGGCGAGGGGCGGGTCGAACGAGTAGCAAGGGCCCATGAACACGGAAAACGCCGTGGGCAGGCTGCGCTCCCAGGGAAAGTGGTGATATTCGAGGCCAAGGCCCAGGGCGACGGCGTTGTAGGTTCCCGAGCCTTCGATGAAATCGTGCCGCGAGCCGAAGGCGAATTGTTGAATCTGGACTTCGCCAACCAGATTCCAGCCCCAGCCGAGATAGCCCAGGCGGCGATCCGCCGCGAGCGCGATCATGCCGCCATTGAACCTGGCATGGCCGTCGACGATCTGCGTGAAGATCGTATAGGTCGACGGACCGCCATACAGCGTCACCGACCAAGGGTTCGCAGAGGCGGCGCCGGGCGCGAGAAGAAGCAATGCGAGGAGAACGGCGCGGCGCATGAAAATCCTCTGGCTGCGCGGGCTGCGCGCGACGCAAATGGCATGTTTGGAGTATTCGTACAATCCACGGGACGGAGGCAAGACGTTGCCGTCTGTCGCCAAACCGTCTTGCAGCGATCAGCGCGTTAACCAGGCCAAGTCATCACCCGAAACATGATACCTAGGCCGGGGCGGTTTTCATTGCCGCGCGCTTTTTGTAGGTTCCATCGCCCGGCTCTCGCGGGCGCACTGGCGGTGACCGGGACATGAATTTCAAGCTATCCGCCTTTGCCGTTGCCGCGATGCTGCTGCTGTGCCCGGCGGCGAACGCATCGCCCTGGGCCGAGGTCGGCGATGCCGATCTGCGCGCCGACATCGAGATTCTCGCCGGCGCCGGCGTGATCGACGACATCACCATGCAGTGGCCGCTGCCCTGGGCCAGCATCGTCACGCGGCTGCGCGCCCGCGACGCGCTGGCGCAGCAACCGGCCTATGTCCGCGCCGCCGCCGCGCGGGTCGTGGCCGCCGCCGCCGACCAGATGCAGTTCGGCACCCTGACCGCGGCCGCCACCGTCGATGCCACCAACGCACCCAATGTCGTGCGCGACTTCGGGGCGCTGGGCCGCGAGACCGCCATCGGCCAGCTGTCGGCCGAGTACATGTCGCAGACCACGGCGGTGCGCGTCGCGCTCGGCGCCGAGCATCCCTATCACGGCGGCGGCGCGGCCTTCATTCCCGACGGTTCCTACATCGCCCAGAAGGTCGGCGGCGCGGTGTTCTATGCCGGCTATCTCACCCATTGGTGGGGACCAGGCTGGATTTCGTCGCTGTCGCTGTCCGACAATGCGCGGCCGTTCCCGCAGATCGGCTTCGCGCGCGACCAGACCGACGCCTTCGACACGCCCTGGCTGTCCTGGATCGGGCCCTGGCAGTTCGAGTTCTTCGTCGGCGTGCTGGACGGGCCGCGTCTTGCCAGGAACACGCTTTATGTCGGCACCAGGTTTGCGATCAATCCCATACCGCATCTCGAAATCGGTTTCGCGCGGACGACGCAGCTGTGCGGCACCGGACATCGCTGCGTGCCGATCGCCGACTATTTCAACTCCGGCCTGCAGACCATCGCCAATCCCAACGCGACCAACGACGAGAGCACGTTCGATTTCAAGTACAGCGATACGCTGGGCGGCTGGCCGTTCCAGATCTACATGCAGTTGATGAACGAAGACAACGGTCCGTTCGTGCAGTCGGCCACCAGCCATCTATTCGGCGCCAGCGTCTGGCTGCCCATCGCGGACAATCCGCTGCGGCTGACCTTCGAGTATACCGACAGCATCGCGACCGCGAACATCTTCAGCTTCGGCAATGTCGATCACGGCACCGCCTATAACAACACGCAATATCCCGACGGCATGCGCTATCGCGGCCGGACGCTGGGCTTCAGCCTCGACGGCGACTCGCGGCTGGCGACGGCACAGGCGAGCTGGCGCGATTCCGACAACTGGACCTATGAGGTGACCTACAACTACGCCCGGGTGTCCGATGCGCTCAATCCGTCGTTCAATGCGGTGACTACGGCGCCGGTGCGCATCAATCTGGGCGAGGCGCGAGTGCGCATCCCACTGCACAATCTGACGGTCGAACTCGCCGGCCGGCTGCAGGACGATCAGCCGCGGCCCGATCACGGCTTCCTGGCGGCAGCGGAAATCAGCCTCAGCTACCGCTTCTGACGCCCGGCCCCCCATGCTAGGATGGACGACACAGGTTAGGAATTGCAGCGCATGACGGCCGTCGAAAAAATCTATCCCGTGATCCTGTCGGGCGGCAGCGGCACGCGGCTGTGGCCGCTGTCGCGCGCGGCGCTGCCCAAGCAGCTCCTGGCGCTGAACGGCGCGCGCACCATGATCCAGGACACGGTTCTGCGGGCCGCGCTGCCGGGCGCCGAAGCGCCGCTTCTCTTGTGCAGCGAGGGCCATCGCTTCCTCGTCGCCGAACAGATGCAGGCGGTCGGCGTCACGCCGAAGGCCATCGTGCTCGAACCCATGGGCCGCAACACCGCGCCGGCGGCTGCCATCGCGGCGCTGATGGCGGCGGACACCGATCCGGCCGGCATCGTGCTGCTGCTTCCTTCCGATCATGTGGTGACCGATGAAGCGGCGTTCCGCGCCGCCGTCGCCGCGGCAGCAAGCGCCGCGCGGCAGGGCCATATCGTGACCTTCGGCATCGCGCCCGATGCGCCGGAGACCGGCTATGGCTATATCCAGCGCGGCGAAGCCCTGGGCGGCGGCGTCAGCCGCGTCAAGCGCTTCGCGGAAAAACCCGACCGCGATGTCGCGCAGACCTATCTCGCCTCGGGCGATTATTTCTGGAACAGCGGCATGTTCGTGTTCCGCGCCGACGTGCTCCTAGCCGAGTTGAACCGCCACGAGCCCGGCCTGGTCGATGCCTGCCGCGCCGCGCTGGCCGGGGCGGTGCGCGATCTGGATTTCGTGCGGCTGGAGGCGGCGTCGTTCGAAAAGGCCAAGAGCATTTCGATCGACTACGCCGTGATGGAGCGCACCGACAAGGCGGCGGTGGTGCCGTGCGACCTGGGCTGGAGCGATGTCGGCGCCTGGTCGTCGCTGTGGGCGCTGCAGAGCCGCGACGCCAACGGCAATGTGATCCAGGGCGACGTGCTGATCCACGACTCGCAAGACTCCTTCGTGCGCAACGAGAAGGGCCTGACCGCGCTGGTCGGCGTGAAGGGCCTCGTCGTCGTCGTCACCGAGGACGCGGTGCTGGTCGCCGACAAGCACCGGGCGCAGGACGTCAAGGCGATCGTCGACCAGATGAAGCTCGCCGAGCGGCCCGAACTGCTGGAGCACAAGGTCGTGTTTAGGCCCTGGGGCAGCTATCAGGGGATCGACGCAGGCGACGGCTACCAGGTCAAGCACATCATGGTGAAGCCGGGCGGCCGGCTGTCGCTGCAAAGCCATACCAAGCGCGCCGAGCATTGGATCGTGGTCCAGGGCACCGCCAAGGTGACGTGCGACGACAAGGTGTTCCTGCTGAACGAGAACCAGTCGACCTTCATCCCGCTGGGCGCCAGGCACCGGCTGGAGAACCCCGGAAAACAGCCGCTGCGCCTGATCGAAGTGCAATCCGGCTCCTATCTCGGCGAAGACGACATCGTGCGCTACGACGACGTCTATGGCCGCGCGCCCGGCAAGTCGGCGGCGCAGTAGCAAGTTCTTAAGCGATTTTGGCCAGATTGCCGGCGGAAGGACGCCGGCATGACGGTTCTGGTCACCGGTGGCGCCGGCTATATCGGCAGCCACACGACATACGCGCTGCTCGACCGCGGCGATCCCGTGGTCGTGCTCGACAATCTCTCGACCGGGCGGCGCTCGAATGTCGGCGAGGACGCGGTCTTCGTCGAAGGCGATGTGTGCGATCAGCCGCTGGTCCGCAGAATCATCGCCGAGCATGCGGTCGACGCCGTCATCCATTTCGCCGGCTCCATCGTCGTGCCGGAGTCGGTGAAAGAGCCGCTGCGCTACTACCAGAACAACGTCGTCGCGACGCGGGCGCTGATCGAAGCCTGCGTCGAAAGCGGGATCGACAAGTTCATCTTCTCCTCGACCGCGACGGTGTTCGCGGAAGACGCCCAGCAACCCTTGCGCGAAGACGAGCGCAAGGCGCCGATCAGTCCCTACGCCAAATCCAAGCTGATGACCGAATGGATGCTGGAGGACGCGTCGCATGCCTACGATTTCCGCTATGCGATCCTGCGTTACTTCAACGTCTGCGGCGCCGATCCCCTGGGCCGCACCGGGCAGCTGTCGCCGGTGCCGACGCATCTGATCAAGCGCGCGCTGCTGGTCGCGCTCGACCGCATTCCCTATCTCGACATTTTCGGCACCGACTATCCCACCGCCGACGGTACCGGCGTGCGCGATTACATTCATGTCACGGACCTCGCCGCGGCGCATCTGCTGGTGCTCGATGCTTTGCGTGACGGCGCGGCATCGACCTCGTATAATTGCGGCTATGGCCGGGGCCTCAGCGTGCGCGATGTCGTGGCGGCGGTGGAAAAGGTCATCGGGCGGAAATTGCCGGTGCGCGAAGCGCCGCGCCGGCCGGGCGATCCGCCGACGCTGATCGCCGATTCCTCGCGCATCAAACAAGCCTTGGGCTGGAAGCCGCAGCATGACGATATCGGAGACATCGTTACCTCAGCCCTCGAATGGGAACGGCGATCCAACGCCTGAGGTACCGCCCGAATTGCCGCCGGAGGTACCGCCGCCGCCGTCGCAGCGCCGCAGCATCCAGCCGATCAAGACCGCCATCGCCCTGGCGCAGCAATATGAGCGCCATCTGTCGGCCTTGTCGATGGTCGGCGGCTATGCCTTCGACAGCTACACTTTCGGGCGCATCGATCATGCCTCGACCCATGTCGTCTTCATCGCCTATCTGGCGGTCGCCGGCATCGCCATCGCCGTCGCGCACCGATTGGACTCGCGCCCGCCGGAGCGCGAGCCGTCGCAGCGCACCCGCGCCATCCTGACCGCCGCGACCCAGTTCGCGCTGGGCTGCTTGCTCAGCGGCTTCTGCGTGTTCTATCTGCGCAGCGCTTCGCTATGGGCGTCGTGGCCGTATCTGCTGGTGCTGGCCGGCATCTTCATCGGCAACGAAGCCTTCAAGCACTACACGACACGCTTCACGCTCTCGCTGCTGCTCTACTACTTCGCGATCCTGTCCTATGCGATCCTGGTGGTGCCGGTGCTGATCGCGACCATCGGCACCTTGCCGTTCATCGCCGCCGGCATCGTGGCGCTGGCGGTGTTCTGGTTCTACGCCGATGTGCTCGCCTGGCTCGGCCGCGCGCGCTTCCGCCAGGTGCGGCTCTACATCCTCGCCGGCGTACTGGCGATCTATGCCGCGGTGAACGTGTTCTACTTCCTCAAAATCCTGCCGCCGCTGCCGCTGGCGCTGGCCGATGCCGGCATCTACCACTCGGTCAAGAAGGTCGGCGACGTCTACCAGGCGGTGGAGGAGCCGCAGCCCTGGACTACGCTCATCGGCGTGCCGCCCCTGCAGCATCTGGTGCCGGGGGAGCGGCTCTACCTCTATGCTTCGGTCTTCGCGCCGGGCCGGCTTGCCACCGTCATCGTCCACCGCTGGGAATGGTTCGACCCCAAGAGCCGCAGATGGGTGTTCCAGTCCAAAGTGCAGTTTCCCATCCGCGGCGGACGGGATGCCGGCTACCGGGCCTATTCGATCAAATCCAAGCCCAGGGCGGGGAATTGGCGGGTCAACATCATGACCGGCGACGGCCGCCCCCTGGGCCGAATCCGCTTCGCCGTGGCCCTGGAGCCGCCTCCGCAGCCCCTGGTGGCGAAGGTTTTGAACTGACCTTGCATCGGGCCCTCGGGCAGCCTATTTCACAGTAACTCTTCGGGGTCCGATTTTTTGTCCACAAAAGCACCTGTTATTTCCCATCTAAAGCGCCTGGAAGCGGAGAGCATCCACATCATCCGCGAGGTGGCGGCCGAGTTCGCCAACCCGGTGATGCTGTATTCCATCGGCAAGGACTCGTCGGTGATGCTGCACCTGGCGATGAAGGCGTTCTATCCCGCCAAGCCGCCCTTCCCGCTGCTCCATGTCGACACGACCTGGAAGTTCAAGGAAATGATCAAGTTCCGCGACGAGACCGCCAAGCGGCTCGGCCTCAAGCTGCTGGTGCATATCAACCAGGACGGCGTCAAACGCGGCATCAATCCGTTCGATTCCGGCTCGGCCTTGCACACCCAGGTGATGAAGACCGAGTCGCTGAAACAGGCGCTCGACAAATACGGCTTCGACGCGGCGTTCGGCGGGGCGCGGCGCGACGAGGAGAAGTCGCGCGCCAAGGAGCGCGTGTTCTCATTCCGCAACGCCAACCATGCCTGGGATCCGAAGAACCAGCGCCCCGAACTCTGGCGCGTCTACAACACCCGCATCAACAAGGGCGAGAGCATCCGCGTCTTCCCGCTGTCGAACTGGACCGAGCTCGACATCTGGCAATACGTCATGGCCGAGAACATCCCGATCGTGCCGCTGTACTACGCCAAGAAGCGTCCGGTGGTGGAGCGCGACGGCACGCTGATCATGCTCGACGACGGCCGCATGAAGCTGCGTCCGGGCGAGACGGTGCAGGACCGTCTGGTGCGCTTCCGCACGCTCGGTTGCTATCCGCTCACCGGCGCGATCGATTCCGACGCCGATACGCTCGAAGGCATCGTCACCGAGATGTTCACGGCGCGCACCTCCGAACGCCAGGGCCGCCTGATCGACTCGGACGAGAAGTCGTCGATGGAGAAGAAGAAGAAGGAGGGCTATTTCTGATGAACGCTCCTTCTGATCTGCGCACCTTCCTGGCCGCCCAGGAGAAGAAATCGCTGCTGCGGTTTCTGACCTGCGGCAGCGTCGACGACGGCAAGTCGACCTTGATCGGGCGGCTTCTCTACGACTCCAAGCTGCTGTTCGAGGACCATCTCGCGACGCTCGAGAAAGATTCCAAGAAGCACGGCACCACCGGCGGCGATATCGATTTCGCGCTTCTGGTCGACGGGCTGGAGGCCGAGCGCGAGCAGGGCATCACCATCGACGTCGCCTACCGCTTCTTCGCCACCGACAAGCGCAAATTCATCGTCGCCGACACCCCCGGCCACGAGCAATACACCCGCAACATGGCGACCGGCGCTTCGAACTCCGAGCTCGCCGTCATCCTGATCGACGCGCGCAAAGGCGTCCTGGTGCAGACCCGCCGTCACGCTTACATCGCCTCGCTGCTCGGCATCCGCCACGTCGTGCTGGCGGTCAACAAGATCGACCTCGTCGGCTTCAGCCAGAAGGCGTTCGACGCCATCG